>CAXQQM010000223.1:0-4232 GCA_964226055.1 Robiginitalea sp.
TGGAGCTATTCCCGGGCAGCACCGGGGAAGAGGTGCAGGAATCCAGGAGCCTGATAACCTTGTTGGGGTTTGCCGGCCTGCCAGCGCACCGGATGGCTTTAGCCAGTGGGGGGACAAGCTACCTCTACCAGTTTGGGCATGTGCCGCCGGACAAACCGGATTTCCCGAATTACGGGGCCTTCCATACCAGCGAAGTGCCTTTTGCCCTCCATACGCTACATACCTGGGACCGGCCCTGGCAGCCGTATGACCGGAAGGTGGAAGATACACTCTCCTCCTATTGGCTCAATTTTGCCAAAACCGGCAACCCGAACGGGCCGGGACTCCCGGCCTGGGAACACTACCAGTACGGGTCGGGGGATATCCTGGTCATCGATGAAACGATCCGGACGGAGCCCGGGTTGCTGCAGGAGGAATTGAGATTCCTCGACAGGAACTAGGGGGCAACCTGGACCTTGAAATATCTTGGACTAGGACGATTTCTTATAGGAACTCGGTAATACCCCGAAACGGGTGCGGAACATCTTGGAGAAGTGGCTCCGGCTGGAATAGCCGATGTTGTAACAGATTTCAGAAACATTCATATCGGTGGTTTCCATCAGTTCCCGGGCGAGTTCCATGCGCACATTCGTAATGAATTCGTGTGCGGAATACCCGTATACGATGCGGATTCCCCGTTGCAGTTTCCGGGGTGAAAACCCGAGTCGGGCGGCCAGGTCCTCCACGGATATCTTTTCCCCCGGGTTATTCCGGATCATCTCTGTAAGGCCTTTAATTTTCTCGAATTCCGGGAGACTGAGTTCGGGTCGCTGGCCATTAATAGTCTGCTCCTGTTGGTGCGACTCCAGCTGGGACGCGAGCATCCCCATGACCGCGCCTTCGGTAAGCAGGCGCCCCACCAGGTCCGTGCGCTGGTTCTTAATGATTGTTTCCACAAAATGCCCGGTTTGGGTGTCTATTTGCCCCAAATAGCGATAAGCACGCTGCTTTTGCCCTACCCGAAAGAGGTTTTCCAGGTGCGTCTCCAGTTGCGTTTTTATTTTTAGATCGGCCTCCGTGATCAGGTGGGTTTTCAGAATCAGGTAACAACTTTGCAGCGGTTCACCACCCGGTATTACAAAATCGGCAACGGTATGGTCGGTGCCCAAAATAAAAAAGTTCTGCCATTGCTGGATTTCAAGAAATTGCTCTTCCGTATCAAATTTATGGCGTTGCCGCCCTTTCAGGTGATACCCCAGGTAGTAGTTCTTTTCGCCGTTAAACTGGACCTGCCACGTCAGATCAGCAGTAAATTGGATATTGTAGATCCAGGCAGTTAAGCCGGGATAAAGCTCAAAGAGTTTGATGGAGCCCTGGCCTTTTTCGTTGTCCAGGATCAGTTGACCGGAACCATGGGATTCGACGACCTCCGCATCCAGGTAAACTGCGAATTGCCGGAGCATTTCTAACGGGGTACTCTCCCTCAAACCTAACATGGGCAGATAAAGGTTTTTATACCGGCAAGCCAGTTCCTGTGGCTAATGTACTACTTTTCCGTAAATTTCCTGTACGATGAAAATTAGGATCAAAGGAAATTCAGTGCGGTACCGGCTTACGCGGCCAGAGGTGGAAGCCTTTTGCAAAAACGGGTATCTCGAGGAGCAAACAGCCTTCCCCTCCGGGGTGTTTCGCTACATCCTCCGGGCGGAGGAAAACCTAAGCGAACCCACTGCGGACCTTCGCGCAGGCGCAGTTACTGTCTCCCTGCCGGCTACGGCCCGCCGAGGCTGGCTGGAGGAGTCCCGGGTGGGGTACAGCAATTCCGCGGACTGGAACGACCCCGGGGCCCTGTCCGTGCTGGTGGAAAAGGATTTTACCTGCCTGGACAACACCGTGGAGGACCAGAGCGACAATTTCCCGAACCCGAAGGGTCCCGGATAGCAATTAGGCTATCAAGGGGGTGGCAGGCGTTTAGTACTGGTACTTCCGGGAATTCAGGGAGCCCACGTCGTTGATGACAAAGGCCATATTCGGCAGCTGCTTTTTCTGCTGGAGTTCTTTGGCGTGGCGCACCATATTCTTGTCGGTGATGCCCGTCCGCGTCAGGTAGACGGTTGCATCGGCATACTTGGCCAGCAGGAGCGGATCGGCCACCGAGAGGGAAGGGGGGGAGTCCAGGATCACGATGTCGAACTCGGAAACGGCCCGCTGAATAAACCGGGAGAACCCTTTGCCCGACAGGAGCTGCGTGGGGTTCGGGGGCATCTTCCCGCCAAAACATACTTTTAAATAATCCAGGTTGTCAAAACCGCCGGCGATGACATCCTCCCATTTCACCCGGGATTCGCTCAGGTATTCGGAAAGGCCAAAGGAAAACGAATCCGGCTTAAAGTAATTCATCAGTTCCCGGTTGCGCAGGTCGGCCCCCACCAGCAGGACCTTGTGGTGCATGCTCGCATAGGCCTGGGCCATGTTCAGGGCGGTGGTGGTCTTGCCTTCGCCTTTTACCGAAGAGGTTACCAGAACGCATTTGCCCCTGGCAGCATCCCCTGCATTCCCTGCGTCGGCTGCATTCCTTGCCCCGCCGGCACTGCTGGAGTCGCTTGCAGCCCCGGCACCCCGGCCGTTCGCCCCGTCACGGGCGGAAAGCAGCGTATCCAGGTTGGTGGTGGCAATGCGGAAGGATTCTGCCAGCACGGAGCGGTCTGCGGCATTGATCACCTTGCGCGATTTCTTGAAGGTGGGTATCTCTGCCAAAATCGGGATCTCCGGGCTCAGGCGGGCCAAATCTGTCCGGTCCTGGATCTTCCCGTTCAGCGTAAAGTGGAGGTAGAGCACGATAAAGGGCACAAACACACCAATCATAAAAGACATCGGGTAGACAATCCGCTTCTTGGGGGAGAGGGGTTCGGTATCCGTGAGGGCGTAGTCCACCACCTTGATGGACGGGGCGGTAACCGCATAGCTCAGGGCGGCCTCCTCCCGTTTCTGGAGCAGCAGGATAAAGAGGTTTTCCTTGATGTCCTGCTGGCGTTCTATGGAGCGCAGCATCTTTTCCTTTTCGGGCAGGCGGGAGAACATCGTATTGGCCCGGTTTTTTTCGCGGGTGAGCTGGCGCAGGGAGAGCTTCAGCTGCGTCTGGTAGATGTTCAGGGTCTTCATGATGTTTACCTTGGCATTCTGCAGCTGGTTGGAAATGGCGATCAGCGTCGGGTGGCTTTCCCCCACGTTGGTCAGTAATTCCTCCCGCTCCAGGGCCATCTGGTTGTATTCGGCCACCATGGAGTTCAGCCCGCTGTTTTCCAGGCCCACGTCCACCGGCAGCAAGCCGTAGGACGACTGGGCCGTAACCGCCTTCTTGAGCAGGTCGGCCAGGGAGACCTGCGTTTCCAGCTGGGTAACTTCGTCCTGGGCCACCGCGCGCCGCTGAAGCGAAAAATCCACGTCCGAATCCAGGTAGGACAGGTCGTTGGTGCGCTTAAAGTCTTCTTTCCCCACCTCGATGGAGTCCAGTTCCTGGGAGAGGCTCAGGAACCGCTCGTCGATAAAATCCAGGGTCCGCTTGGAAACCAGCTGCCGGTCCTTAATCCCGTCCTGATTGAATTTGTTGATCAGCTCGTTCAGGATCGCCTCCGACCGCTCCACGCTCTGCCCCTGGATGGACAGGGCCAGGATTTCGCTGTCTTCATCAATCGGTTCAACTTTTAATTTCCTGGCTAAATTCAGGACAGCCTGCTTTTCAGGGGTAAGGACAACTCGAAAATGTTTCCCCGGGAAATTTGAAAGATCCGTATCGGGTCGAAGGCTTACCTCAAAAGGCAGCCCTTTATCAACTCCTGAGGTATCCGGAGTGATAAGCGAGGCATTGTAGTTTCGTCCTGACTCATCCTGAATTTGAACCTGTGTACCCTCGAAGAATATTTCGTAGGATTTAGTGGATGTCAGACTATCTTCCGCAATGATTTTTGTGACAGCAAAGGGCGGATTCCATATTTCAGTTGTTTTTACCTGTCCCATCACGAAATATGAAATATCGAGATTCAGGGTTTCAACAACCTGGCGCAATATCCGATAGGAACGTAGCACCTCCATCTCGTTTTCTAAGTTGAAGGAAGATGCCTGGCCCAAAACGGCAAGCGCTTCGGATGAGATATCCATTTTTTCTGTATCGTGGAGAAGCTCAATCTTTGCTACTGATTGATAGGTGATAGGGGCATATCGCATATAGAGATAACCCAGCCCTAAACTTAAAA
>CAXQQM010000224.1:0-11077 GCA_964226055.1 Robiginitalea sp.
CGTAAACAAACCCGCCTACTTCAGCGATGGCATCCACGCCTTCAGACGTGGTGGCATCCCCCAGGATGACCAGGCCGCCCCAGTCTCCGGGCTGCTGGCCGGAAGAGGTCATTACCACAGGGGCTTCGGCAGTCCCCTGGATGTCGATCATGGCGCCTTTCTTAACCACGATGTACGTTTCAGAAGCCGTTCCCTGTTCCGCGTCGGCGATGATCCGCGTACCCGCGGGAATGGTAAGGGTTCCGGCATCTACGCTGAAACTGCCGCGGAGGCGGTAGATGACGCTGGCATCCAGGGTCATGTCAGTAGTCATGGAACCTTCAAGGTCCTGTGTCTCTACGGAGACATCCGTGTCTACCCAGGCAAAAGCTGTGGCTTCTACCGTCGGGTCGGCCAGGTAGGTCTGGGCGGGATCTGCTGCCGCTCCGTCGATCTGGACATTGGCCAGCGGCCCGCCGTCCCGCATTTCAACGGAAACTTCGTACCCGGTCAGGGACAGGCCGGTAATCGTGGCTCCGGATTCCTTCTTGAATTGGAGAGCGGTACCGCCCGTAGTGGACACAGCCGTAAAGTTGGCCAGGGTCGGGTTGCCGTTTATCCCGTCGGCTTCCACAGCCGTAGAGAATCCGGCAATCGTATGGAGTACCAGGGTGTTGGTCAGCGTACCGTTCCAGCCTTCTGTCCAGTCTACCGCGTCGTCTTCGTTGTTTTCCAGGTAGAAGTTGGAAGCGCTAACCGTACCGCCAAAGAACTCCACCCCGTCGTCCGTGCCGTTGAGGATGGCTACGTTGTCGATAGACGTCCCGGAGCCTACTGCGTAGAGGGAGAGGCCGTTGTACTGGGACTCGGAGTTAATCTGGGCCCCGGCGTAGTTGATGATCAGGTAGGAGATGGACCCCGAGCTGTCCGTGTCGTCAGTTCCCCCGTAAACGATCCCGCCTACTTCGGCAATGGCATCCACCCCTTCAGTGGTGGTGGCGTTCCCGGCAATCACCAGGCCGCCCCAGTCGCCCGGGTTCTGGCCGGTTGAGGTCATCACGACCGGATTCACGGCAGACCCCTGGATATCGATCTGCCCGCCTTTCTGGACCACGATATATTTATCGGTCCCCGATTGGGAGGTGATCACGGTCCCTGCAGGGATCGTCAGGGTGACATCGCTTTCCACGCTGTAGGTGCCGGTGAGCGTATAGGCAACCGTCGGGTCGAGGGTGAGGTCTTCTTCCAGACTGCCGGACAGGTTCGCGTCTTCTTCCTCCACACAAGCTGTGCAGGAGCCTCCGCAGTCAATACCGGTTTCATCTCCATTCTGGATCCCATCCGAACAGGTGGCCTGTACGGGTGGGTCGGGGCCTCCGTCATCGCTGCTGCAGCTCGCAAGCATCAGCGCGAAGACCATCGTCATTGAGGTGAGGATTCTGTAAATGTTTGTCTTCATAATGAGAGGGGTTTAATTAGTGATCGATTTCAGTTAGTGGTCATTTTTGGTCAAAATGTATAATTGAGACCCAGGCTGATCTGTGCTCCAGAAGTATAGCTACGGACAACTTCTTCCGTTTCAATATTGGTGGTACTAGGGCGGACCAGCTGGGTCCTTTCAATTGTCGGTGTAAGCAGGTTCCGGCCCATCAGCCGGATCCGCCAGTGTTCCCCGAGTTCCTGGATCAGGACGGCGTCGAGGACCACAAAGCCTTTTTCAACGATGGCATCGTTGTAGAATGTATCGCTCTGGCTCTGGATTTCCGGAGCCCCGAGGGAGAAGATCTTATCTGAGGCATAGTTGGCCGTCAGCGTTGCGTTAAACGGGTTGGCCCCTTCCAGGGAGTAATTCAGGCTCGCGTTGAAAATCCAGTCGGAAGCCCCTTGCAGGCCGGTTTCGGTCAGGCCCTTGTCGCGGAAGGTGCGGATAAAGTTCCCCTCTTCGTCCCGGACCTCTTTCAGATCCTGCTCGTGCCACATCCGCGTGGCGTTGAATACCAGGCCCAGTCCGGAGCCCTCGCGCAGGCCCTCTTCGTTTTCCGGGGCGGTAATCAGGTCTACCTTGGCCTCGGCCTCAATCCCGATCACCTCAGCTTTGTCTCCGGAGTTGAAATAGGAGAACACGCCGGCCGAACCCCGGTCCTGCACCCGGTTGATCGGGTCCGAGATCTCCTTGTAGAAGGCCGCCAGGGAGATGAGTTCCCCGGCGGAGGGGAAGTATTCCCATTTCAGGTCGTAGTTCAGGTCCCGGGAGGCTTCCAGGTCCGGGTTCCCCCGGGTTACCTGCCCCACCTGGGAGACGTATTCAAACGGCGCGATTTCCTTGAATTCCGGCAGTGTGATCGTCCGGCTCATCGCCAGGCGGAGCGCATTCCGGTCGTCGATGCTGTACCGCACGTTCAGGCTCGGGTAGAGGTTTGAATACTCCTTAATGGTTTCGCCCACCCGGCCCGGGAAGTTCCCCACGTCAAAGCCGACGTTGATCTCGTCCCGCTGGAAGCGTAGCCCCGCATTGAAATTCCATTTGTTCAGGCCCACATTAAAGTCGGCAAACCCGGCCATGGATTCCAGTTTCCCATTGTACAGGTCGGGCTGCAGCAGGTTGTACTGGAGGCGGCCGCTCGTAAAGTTATCGGGTTGGAAAATCGCCCCGATATTGTCGATGGAAGGCGGGTTCACCGTATTTACGGATTGCTCCTCCACCCCAACGAATACGGACTCAAAATCCCGCTCCTTGTTCCGGTAGTTGACGCCGACCTCAATCCGGAAGGATTTATCCTCTTCCTGGATGATGTCCATCACGTCTTTCAGGTAGCCGTTGTATTCCCTGTCCTGTATTTCCTGGCTGGATTTCCGCTGTTGGAAACCGCCGGTCCGGCCCAGTTGCACAAAGGATCCGTCCGGGTCAAAGTTCACCTCATTCCGGATCCGATTCGGCTCGTCCGCATTCACATTATTGAAGCCCAGGGCCCACTGCAGGGAATTTTTCTGGCTGAGGCGATGGGTCCCCAATAACTGGGAAATCAGGATCTGGGTTTGCTTGATGTTCTGGTCGCGGATAAACTGTCCGAGGCCTTCGGCCGGGTCGGTCTCCTCGAAGATGAAGCCCTCCCCGTTGCGACCCCCTTCAAAGATCTCTTCTGTAAAGGTATTCAGGAAGATAGAGGACGACTTGAGTTTGTGGTTCTCGTTGATGAAATACACCATATCGAGCAGACCGGAAGTAACCTCCCGCTTCCGCCACCGCGTGGCATCCGTCAGCGTATCGTCGATAAAGTTGGAGCGGAATTGCCGGAAGAGCCCCTGGCCGTAGTCGTAGGACCGGCTTTGTGACCCAGTGAGCAGCACGGATAAGCGATCGCCGAATTTTTTCCCGGCCACCAGGTTCAGGACATAGTCCATGGGTGCCTCCTCCGTGCGGGTATTCCATCCCTGCTGGGTAATCAGTTGCTGGACGGACCGGTTGAAGCTGTAATACCCCAGGGGCGCCTTGGCGCTTGCGGGAGACAATTTGAAATTATCGAATACCCCGTCCTGGATCACGTTCGTATTTGCGCCGCCCCGCAGGCCGATGGTCAGCTCGTTGGACCCGACGAGTTCCCGGGAGGTGATATTGACCGTCCCGGAGGCCTGGTCGGCGGAACTCTGGACGGAATAGGTTTTCCCGATGCTGACGTTTTGGATCACGCGCGTGGGAAACAACCCCAGGTCGATGTTTTTCCGGTCCACGTCGTCGGAGGGGACCGGCAGCCCGTTTAGTGTGGTGGAGAGGTAGCGGTCGCCGAGGCCGCGGATAAAGATATCCCCGGACGCCTCGCTGGCGGTAACCCCGGAAATTTTCGTGGTTGCGGTGGCCGCGTCCGAAACCCCGATCCGCCCAAGTTGCTGGGATCCGATACTCTCCCGGATCAGGATGGCGGATTTCTGGTCGAGCAGCAGGGCCACCTCGGAATCCTTGCGGGAAACCGTGGTGACGACCACTTCGTCTAGGGCCATGCCTTCATTGGCAGACATGGGCACATTGATCTGGGTGATTTTCCCTGCTTCTACAGAAGCCAGGATCTCCACCGTTTCGTAACCCAGGAAACTAAACACCACGGTATAATCCCCCGGATCCAACCCATCAATTTCATACAGGCCGTCAAAGTCGGAGGTGGTTCCCGTGGTAGTCCCCTTGATCAGGATGTTGGCAAACGGCAGGGGTTCCCCGTTCATTTCCTGGTCGGTGAGCACCCCGGCAATACTTCCTGTATTTTGTGCACTCACCATAAAACTTGAAAGGGCAAAAAGCCCGAATAGTAAAATTCTCATTGGATTTATTTCGCTATACTTAGTACCGGCGCAAAGAACGCCCGGGGTTGTAAGTTTCGGGTTAGCCTGGGATTAAACCTTCTTTGCGTTATCGTTAGCTCAATGTTACGGTGTTACCCCAATGTTAACAGGTGGGAAAAGCCTCTCCACAGGGCCTGGAAAATGTAGTATCTTGCGGTTTCTACAACTACTGGTATGATGCAATGGGAGCGGCTGTTGTCGCTGAAACGACACGGGGATACGCACAAACGCCTCCGCAGGGAACAGGATGAGACCCGCCTGGGATTTGAGGTGGATTACGACCGTATAATTTTCTCCCCGTATTTCCGGAGCCTGCAGGACAAAACCCAGGTGATCCCCCTCTCCAAGACGGATTTTGTGCACACCCGGCTGACCCACAGCCTGGAGGTTTCCGTGGTGGGCCGCAGCCTGGGACGCCTGGCAGGGGCAGAGGTCCTGAAGTCCCATCCCTACCTGTCCGAAGTCCATGGGTACCGTTTCAACGATTTTGGCGCCATTGTGGCCGCCGCCGCCCTGGCTCACGACATCGGGAACCCGCCCTTTGGCCACAGCGGGGAAAAGGCCATCGGCGCATTTTTCAGCCGGGGCCCGGGGCGCCGCTATCAGGATGCCCTGACGGAAGATCAGTATGAGGATTTGGTGCGTTTTGAGGGCAACGCCCACGGTTTTCGCCTGCTCACGGCTTCCCGGGAGGGGATCCCCGGCGGCCTGCGGCTGAGCCACGCCACCCTGGGGGCGTTTATGAAATACCCCAAGGGATCCCTGCCCAGAAAACCCGTCTCCCATATAGCCGCCAAAAAATTCGGGTATTTCCAGTCGGACACCGACAGCTTCCGGGAGGTCGCGGAAGAGCTCGGCCTGAAAACGCTGGGCTCCGGGGCCGATCGTATCTATTGCCGCCACCCGCTCACCTACCTGGTGGAAGCCGCCGACGATATCTGCTACACGATCATCGACTTTGAGGATGGGATCAACCTGGGGCTGATACCGGAAGACTTTGCCCTGGAATACCTGATCAAGCTGGTGAGCGAGGGCATCAACACGGAGAAGTACCGCGCCATCCCCGCCATGCAGGATCGGTTGGGCTACCTCCGGGCCATTGCGATCAATTCGCTCGTCCGGGATGCCGTCCGGGTATTCATGGAAAACGAGCCCGAGATCCTCAGCGGGGAATTCCCGGTGGCCCTCCTGGACCGGAGCCGGTACAAGGCGCAGATCGCGGACATCCTTAATATTAGTGTGGATCGCATCTACCAGTCGCCCGAGGTGGTGGAAAAGGAAGTGGCAGGGTATGCGATCCTCTCAGACATTCTGGAAGTAGTGACCGAAGCCCTGGTTCGCCAGCTCGAAGGCGAATTATCCGCCTACGATGGGCTCATCCTGAAACTGCTGCCGGAAACCACCCGCTTGCCCGGGGCAACCTCCGTTTACGACGTGCTGCTGCAGGCCTGCTCCTACGTGGCTAGCCTCTCGGACGGGGCAGCCGTCCACCTGCACAACAAAATCAGCGGGAAGCAGCTCTGATCAGAATTTGTAGTTGATGCCGATGCCGAGCTGTTGTCGGAACTGCGTGCGGGGCGAGCCGGAGTCAATCACCGAACCGTCGTCGGCCTCTACACGGTCAAACAGGATGTCATCGTCGTAAATCAGGTGGGTGAGCAGGGTAGCCTGGATGAATTCATTCACCTTGAAATTAAATTTGACCTGCCAGTCTACGTCCACATTCCCGAACACCCGCAGGTAGTCCGTGTAAAGCGAAAGATTGTGGTTCAAAATCACGTTGTCCGTTATCGGCAATTCCCATTTATGGGTAACCAAAAACCCGAGTTCCGCAAAGAGGTTGGACCCGGGCTCCAGGACATTGCCGTTGTTGTCCAGCACGGCCTTTTCCACCCCAAAAGCCCCGTTGTTAGCCAGGGTCTGGTCCAGGACAAATGTCCCCTTAAAGGTCAGGGGCGAAATATACAGGTTGAATTCCTTGCCTTCCGGGATAAAGGAAGTACCCGCCCCGAGGAAGAGGTACCCGGGCGCCATAAAACGGGAAATCGGTTTGCTCCGGTCCGGGTATTTAAAACCGTCGGCAAATTGCGTGTTGAAGTTCATCTTCACGGAATAATACCAATTGCTGATCGTATCCCGCCGGTACCCAATCGTGCTGCTGAGCCGGATGGCGTCGTCCGTCTTCCGCCATTTCCGCCCTTCCTGGGCGTTCCAGCCAAACCGGAGTTCCAGGTCGTTGTCCCACTGGAAATAGCGGAATTTGTAGTTCCGCTCAAAGTAGAGCTTGCCGATGGCCGATACGGCATTGTCGCCCCCTGCATTCCAGTTAACAAAGGCCACCTCGCTAAGCTGGAGGTCGAATTCGTTCTTCTTTTCCCAGAAAGACGGTACCCGGAAGCGCTTTTTGCGGCGCATCAGCGGCTTGGTCTCGTTGAAGGTAATCACCGGGTTCGTGAGGTTGACCCCCCGGGGGATGATCCGGATCGGATACTGGTTTGTGCGGATCACCAGGGTCTCCGTCGGGATGCTGTCAATGGCCCGGGGGATCGTGTCCTGCCCGAAGGCCAGGGCGGAAAGCAACAGGCAGGCTGTTGCAAGTAGGATGGTTTTCGCGCCGATTTTACTCATGCGTCAGGTTGTTTAAGGTCCGGAGCAGGGAGTCCTTGTCGAGCCCCAGCTCTTCGTATAGTTCTTGGGTGGTGGCGTGCCCGGGGAAGGCATCCGGGATGCCCAGTCGGTGTATGCTCCCCCCATACCCCATCTCGGATAGGGCCTCGAGGACGGCACTGCCAAACCCGCCTTCCCGGCAACCGTCTTCCAGGGTCACCACTTGCCCGTAGGTACGCGCAATTTCCTGCAGGGCTTCCCGGTCCAGGGGCTTGGCAAACCGGAAATCGTAATGCCCGAAGGCGGCCGGTTTCGCCGTTTCCCCTAGCACCTCCCGGATGGTTTGGCCCAGGGGCCCCAGGGTGAGCACCGCAATAGTGGTCCCTTCCCGCAATTTTCGTGCCTTACCCATGGGGATTTTACTGAATGGGTGTTTCCAGTCTGCCTGCCGGCTGTAGCCGCGCGGGTAGCGGATGGCCACAGGGCCCCGGGGTGCCAGTTGGGCGGTGTAGAGCATATCGCGCAGCTCCCGGTTGTCCATGGGCGACATGATTGCCAGGCCCGGGATGCAACGCAGGTAGGCGATATCGAAGATCCCGTGGTGGGTGGCCCCGTCCTGGCCCACCAACCCGGCCCGGTCCAGGCAAAATACCACCGGCAGCTGTTGGATGGCCACGTCGTGGATTACCTGGTCGTAGGCGCGTTGCAGGAAAGTGGAGTAGATGGCGCAGTAGGGGATGGTACCCTCGGCTGCCATCCCGGCTGCCAGGGTAACCGCGTGCTGTTCGGCAATACCTACATCGAAGGCCCGGTCCGGGAATTCCTCCATGAGGTATTTCAGGGAGCTACCCGAGGGCATGGCAGGGGTAATCCCGATGATGCGGGGGTTCTCCCGGGCCAATTCCACCAGGGTATGCCCGAACACATCCTGGTATTTCGGCCCCCGCCCCGGATCGTTTTCGCGGCGTACCAGGTCGCCCGTGTATTTGTCAAATCGGCCCGGGGCGTGGTAGACCACCTGGTTTTCCTCGGCTTGCCGCAGGCCTTTCCCCTTGGTGGTGACCACGTGGAGCAGCTTGGGCCCCGGGCGGGAGGCCAGCCCCTTCAGGGTGGCCACCAGCCCGGGGAGGTCGTGGCCGTCCACCGGCCCGGTGTAGTGGAGGTTCAGGTTTTCGAACAGGTTGTCGCCGGCGGCCCCCCCATCCTTGACCCGGGTGAGGTATTCCTTGAGCGCCCCGACGCTCGGGTCGATCCCGATAGCGTTGTCGTTGAGGACGACGAGCACGTCCGTATCGGCCACCCCCATGTGGTTCAGCGCCTCAAAGGCCATCCCCCCGGCAATGGAGGCATCCCCGATCACGGCCACGTGCTTCCGGGAGTGCTTGCCCTGGAGCCGGGCCGCCAGTGCCATGCCGAGCAGGGCGGAGAGTGAGGTGGACGCATGGCCTGTACCGAAGGCGTCATAGGGGCTTTCGTCCCGTTTCGGGAAGCCGCTGATTCCCCCCTGTTGCCGGTTGGTATGGAACGTTTTCCGTCGTCCGGTGAGGATTTTGTGGCCGTAGGCCTGGTGGCCCACATCCCAGATCAGCCGGTCTTCCGGGGTGTTGAATACGTAGTGGAGGGCGAGTGTCAGTTCCACCACGCCCAGGCTGGCACCCAGGTGCCCTTCCTTGACGGAAACCACGTCGATGATGAAATCCCGGAGTTCAGCCGCGACCTCCGGGAGACGGTCTTCGGGAAGTGCGCGCAGGTCGGCCGGGTCGTGTATTTGCTCCAGGAGTTTCATCTTCGCTGGCAAAGGTCCTGCACTTTGGATTTCCGGGATGAGGAAAGGACAGGTCTGCAAGTGGAAAGGATCGGACGAGATATTGTATTTTTAGCCCGATGGAATTGATACTCGACGATTCGTTTTTTATGCGGAAGGCCCTGCAGGAGGCGGAAGCGGCCTTTGACCTGGGCGAGGTGCCGGTGGGGGCAGTGATTACGGTACAGGACCGGGTAATTGCCCGGGCCCACAACCTCACGGAGAAACTCAACGACGTAACGGCTCATGCGGAGATGCAGGCGATTACTGCGGCGGCCAATTTCCTGGGGGGGAAGTACCTGACTGACTGTACGCTCTACGTGACCCTGGAACCCTGCCAGATGTGTGCCGGTGCCCTGTACTGGAGCCAGGTTTCCCGGGTGGTCTACGGAGCACCTGACCCCCAGCGGGGATTTACCGCCATGGGGGGGAAGCTGCACCCCAGGTCCCTGGTTACCCCGGGGATCCTGGAAGCGGAGGCCGCAGCCCTGCTCAAACGGTTCTTTATCGAGCGCCGGAACCTGAACTAGCCACCCGGCATCCGGGCAAAAAAAAACACCGCGCCAGTGGCGCGGTGCGTACTTGTCATCAAAATAAAATATAACTATCCGATTACGTGCACATCGGCCGCAACCATTCCTTTTCGTCCTTCAGTTTCCTGATATTCTACTTTGTCTCCCTGGTTCAGCACCAGCCCGTCCAGGGCCGTGGCGTGAACGAAGATGTCCCTTCCGGTGTCGTCGTTAGTGATGAATCCATAACCTTTGGACTCATTGAAAAATTTAACAGTTCCAGTCATTTAAAAAAATATTAAGTAATAAAAAGATGTACGAAGTTAAACGAAATTCTTTCATCTGTCGTACCTGTAAAAAGTGAAATTAGAAAAAATTACTGATTTTCAGGGGATTTCTTCCGATTCTCACGCATTTCGCGGATTTTTTGGTCCGTTAGCATGTAATCCTTCATATTCTTCCCGCGGGATTCCGAAATCAAAAAAAGGGGCATGGCCAGCAGGAACAGGCCTACCACCCCGAAGCCTATGAATTTGTTGGCCTGTTGGGGGGCTTCCTCCATCCGGGTAAACCCGTAGACGATGCCTGCCAGGGAGGCCAGGACGATGGCCAGGACCACGTATCGAATCGTTGTGCGCATTACTGTGCAAAGGTAATCAACTTGCGGCGGTAAGCGGTTAACAGCTTCGATTTGGAGACGAATCCGGCGTACTTCCCGCCGCGGACTACCGGCAGGTTCCAGGCCCCGCTATCCTGGAATTTCTTCATTACCTGCTTCATGGTATCCGTTTCGTAAAAGATCTTTTCGGGCGGGTTCTGCAGAAAGGAGGCCACGGTGATTTTGTCGTACATGGCAGTATCGAACATAAACTCGCGAATGTCGTCGAGCAGGACGATCCCCTCGAGTTTGCCGTCGGCATCCACTACGGGGAAAATATTCCGGGTGGACTTCGCCACGGATTCCAGCAGCATTTCCCCCAGGGTCATTTCCTTCCGCAACTTGCGAAAGCCGGTTTCGATCACGTCGTCCAGTTCCATCAAGGTCAGGACGGTCTGGTCCTTGTTGTGGGTGATCAATGCCCCGATCCGGGCGAGCTCCCGGGTGTAGATGGTATGGTCCATGGTGTTTCGCGTAATGAGGAAGGACATGGCGGCCGTAATCATCAGGGGGACGAACAGGTCGTAGCCCCCGGTGATTTCCGCGATCAGGAAGATGGCGGTCAGGGGGGCGTGGATCACCCCGGCAATCAGGCCGGCCATCCCGATGAGCGTAAAGTTCGATTCGCTCACAGTCAGCCCCAGGCCCAGGTTGTTGATGACCTTGGCGAGCATGTTCCCCAGGGCGCCGCCCATCACCATGGTCGGGATAAAGATTCCCCCGGCCCCCCCGGCGGCAAACGTGGTGGTCATCGCCACCGCCTTGAATAGGGTAATCCCGAATAGCAGCCCGATAACTACCCAGATATTGTGCGTATAGGCGTCAAAGGGCGTGGTGCCCAGGGCAGCCAGGTGGTCGCCCTCGAGCAGGCTGTTGATAAAGCCGAAGCCCTCCCCGTAGAGGGGCGGGATAAAATACAGCATCGTCCCGATGGCCAACCCGCCCACGAGCAACCGGTACTTGGGGCTGCGCAGCGGCCGGAATAGCTTCATGATCCCGAAATACATCCGCGTAAAATAAATGGAGGCCACGGCCGTCCCCATCCCCAGGAGGATGTAATACAGGCTGTCTCGGACGGCGAAGGAATCCTGCAGCTCAAAGGTGAACAGGTTTTCGTCCCCCAGGAAGAAATAGGAGGTGAGCACCCCGGAGATGGAGGCCAGGAGCAGGGGGAGCATCGAGAGC
>CAXQQM010000225.1:0-6024 GCA_964226055.1 Robiginitalea sp.
TTCCGCTCTTCCGCCTTAAACCGGCGCTTCCGGAAATACGCCTTGGCAATCAGGTAGGCCGCGGAATGATCCGGAGCCATTTCCAGTGCCTCAAAGGCGTAATTTTTCTCTTCCACGGAGGCTGAGAAATCGACATCCATCACCGGTTGCATATTGAAATTGTACACGAGGATCCGGTGTTTGTTGACGTCGCCTTTTTTGTGGTGCAGGCTCAGTGCGAAGGCTTTCTGCTCCCGGTCAAAAAGCAGGGTCGTACTGAAGCCCGAATTGAATTTACGGTTGTAATAATTCTTGTCGACCGGGTTTTCCACATAGACCGAAGGTACGGTAAGCAGGTCCTTCCGGGTGAAATTGTAGGCCCCCACCGGGGACTGGTGGACGGAATACGTATAACTCAAACGCTCCGGGTCATAGCTCAGGAACAACAGGTATAATTGCCCGTTGGCCACGAAACCGTCCAAAAAGTCGGCCCCCCGGAACTTGTAATTGTATTCGTCTATCAGTTCAAGCTGCGGGTTATACCGCTCTATCAGGTAGCCTTTTGGCCTCAGGATAAGCCCGGTATAATAGGCCCTGACCAGGACTTTGTTGCCCTGGGCAGACTCTGAGAAAGTGACCAGGTTCGAATATCTGTACCGATCGTTATATTTTTCGCCGAAGATATAGTCCACAGGCATTTCCTGCGCCCCGCAGACCCAGGCGGCCAGCAGCGCAACTGCCATACAGAGATTCCGATACATAGGTTGTCCTTTTGGTTATTCCCCGGGGAAATCGGGCTTCCGCTTCTCCAGGAAAGCTGTGGTGCCTTCCTCGAAATCGGCCGTGCCGAAACACGAACCGAAGGCGTCGATTTCGGCCCGAAACCCGGAAACACTACTCCTAGAACCCGCATTTACCGCTTTTATTGCATACCGGATGGCCACTGGCGAATTTTTGGTGATTTTCCCCGCGAGCTGCAAGCAGTAGCCTTCGAGTTCTTCCAGGGCCGTTACATGGTTGACCAAGCCGTATTCCAGGGCCCGTTCTGCATCGATCATCCCCCCGCTGAGGATCATTTCCAGCGCCCGACCCCGGCCGACGAGTTCCGGTAACCGCTGGGTACCCCCGTAGCCCGGGATCAACCCAAGTGATACTTCGGGCAGCCCCATCCGGGCATTGTGGCTGGCCACCCGGATATGGCAGGCCAGGGCCAGTTCCAGGCCGCCTCCCAGGGCGAATCCGTTAACGGCTGCGATCACCGGCGTGCCGAGCTGTTCCACCAGGTCAAAAAGCGTTTCCTGGCCTTTTGCCGCCAGGTCGCGTCCCTCCTCAGGGCCATAAGAAGCAAACTCCGCAATATCCGCACCGGCGACAAACGCCTTGGGCCCGCTTCCCCGCACGACAATGGCCCGGATATCCGGGTCGGCATCCAGGGACGAGAAGGCCTCGTGGAGCTCTTCGATGGTTTTGCGGTTCAGCGCATTGAGTTTCTTGGGACGGTCGATAGTCAGCAGTGCTATCCCATCCTTTTCCTTGGTTTTCAGGTTTTTGAATTTCATGGAATTCCTTAGGGTTTTATTTGAAGTTCTGTCTGAAGTTATAAAATTATCAGTGTCCGCTGTTGCCTATGCCTTTTCCCTCGGCACGTACACCGTGAAGACGGTACCTTTTCCTTTCTGGGAAGTGAATTCAATCCTGCCGCCATAGGTTTCCACAATGGTTTTGACCATCCCCAGGCCAAGGCCCATCCCGCTGCTTTTGGTAGTAAATTTGGGTTCGAACACTTTGTCGCGGTTGTCTGCTTCGATGCCCACGCCATTGTCGGCCACCATAATTTTGACAAACCCGTCCTCGGCGGCCACAGACACCAGGATGCGCGGGTGGTCCACCTCGGGGACCGCCTGGATGGCGTTCTTGACCAGGTTGGTCACCACCCGGATGAGCTGGGTCCGGTCCATTTTGGCGATGATATCCTGCTCATCCGCCATAAAGTGGATATAGGGCTCGTTGAAAATGTCCAGGGCGAGCTTGACGATTTCCACCACATTGAGCGTTTCGTTTTGCTGGGCGGGCATTTTGGCAAAATTCGAGAAGGCCGAAGCGATGCTGCTGAGCGTATCGATCTGCTGGATAAGCGTTTTGGAAAACTCGGCGACCTGCCGGCCCACATCCGGGTCACCGGGGTCAAATTTCCGCTCAAAACTCTGGACGCTCAGGCGCATGGGGGTGAGCGGGTTCTTGATTTCGTGGGCCACCTGTTTGGCCATCTCCCGCCAGGCCTGTTCCCTTTCGCTTCGCGCGAGTTTCGTGGCGCTGAGCTCCAACTCGTCGATCATGCTGTTATAGGCGTCGATCAGCTTGCCGATCTCCTCGCTGGGGTCGTCCAGGAAAATCTTTTCGTTAGTCCGCGCCAGGCGCGTGTGGGTAAGCTTGTCCGATACGGTTTCCAGCGACCGGGTAATGTATTTGGAAATAAAATACGCCAGGGTAATCGCGCTCAAAAGCATGATCAGGTAAACGGCCCCCAGGCGCATCATGAACTCCGCGAGTTCCATGTCGTAGAAGGAATTCTCCTCAAAATAAGGCAGGTTCAGGATCCCGATGGGTTTAAACCGGCTGTCCGTGATAAAGGAATACGAGGCCTGGTAGTTGTCCCCCGCAGCGGCCGCCGATTCCACATATCGCTTTTCGATGCTCCCCCTGAGCGCATTGAGCACATGGGCATCCAGGCAGAGGGAAACCGAGTCGTTGTCGAATTTCGGGCGCGAACTTTTAATAAGCTGCCCTTCCAGGTCGTAGATGTTGAAGTTCGCATTTTCAATGATGGCGATCCGGTAGATCTCGTCCTTGAATATCAGCCCGAGGTTTTCGGTAGTAACGGGGTAGGTAGTGCGCTGCAGGGCAAAGGTAATGGCCTGCTTGATTTGCTCCTCTTTGCGCTCCAGCCGGTCCTGGTGGTAATCCTGTGCCTGTTCCCGGTACTGGTAAACCGTGACCCCGGCAATCAATACGGACGCGATAAGGACCAAAAGGATCATCGACACGAAGATCCGGGACCGTAAGGACATCTTTTTGAACAAGGCGATCGGGTTTCCGCTAAGATAGCAATAATCGGACCAAAAGAAGGTTTTTCAGGGGCTCCCCGAATGGTCAATCGGGGTTGGCGGACCGCTCCCTGAGGCGTTTGTAGAGCCGGATGCCGAGCATCAGAAGCACCGCCAGGACCAGGAGGCCCGCCAGGCCGAACATCCAGTCGATACTGTTCTTGAGGACGGCCAGGAACACCACGGCAAACAGGATGAGCGTGGCCCCCTCATTCCAGATCCGCATAAACCGGGAGGTGTAGGATATTGTCCCGCGCTGGAACCGCAGGTACATCCGGTGCATGACCAGGTGGTATACAATGAGCAATACCACAAACCCCAACTTCACGTGCATCCAGGGCTGGGAGAGCCATCCGGGCATGATCCAGAGCAGCAAGAGGGCCGAGGCGATGCAGAGCACGGCAGACGGCCAGGTGATGATCTGCCAGAGCCGGCGCTCCATCACCCGGAACTGGTTACCCAGTACCCGGGCTTCCGTTTCGGGTTTGTCGAGGGCTTCTATGTGGTAGATAAACAGCCGGGGCATATAGAAAAGACCGGCAAACCAGGTCACCACGAAGATCAGGTGGAGGGATTTGATGTAATTGTAATAATCGGCCATGGCCAGGAATTTCTCCCGGTAAACTTACGCCATCCGGCTGATCCGGTCAAATCCTCCGCAGCAACAACCTGCCCGCCAGGAAAACGCAAGCCGCCGGCAGCAACCAGGAAAGGCCAAATGTCCGCAGGGGGATCCAGTTGACGGCGCCCTCCGGGATGGTCCCGGGCCAGAGGCTTTCCACAAAATCCGGGATGCTGAACAGCAGGGTAACCGCAACCACAGCCCGGAACAGGCGGGGGGGCGTATACCGGGCCGGCATCGCATTCAATCCGATGAGCACAATGGTCAGCGGGTAGATAAACAACAGGGCTGGCAGGGCCACCGAGATAATATAGGCCACCGGGAGTTGGCCGAAGAGGACCCCTACCACACACCCCGCAAGGGCCGTCAGCGTATAGGCCCGGGGCGAATCCCCGAACCGGGATCGCGCGTAGTCCGAAGCGCCGGTGACCACACCGACGGCCGTCGTAAAACAGGCCAGCCCAATCAGCAGGCTCAGCAACGCCTGGCTCCGCGCCCCAAGCGCATATTCCGTGAGCTCACGGAGCAACCCGGTGCGGGTGACCTCCTCCGGGACCCGGCCGGTCATGGCTGCGCCGCTGTACATCAGGCCCGTATAGAGCAACAACAAGCAAATCCCTGCAAACAGCCCGGCCAGGGCAACTGCCCGGAACCGCTGCCTGAAATCCAGGCCGGGGTTTTCCAGCCGGAGGGAAATCAGGATCACCCCGCCACATACGACAGCCCCGATAGCGTCAAACGTCTGGTACCCTTCCTGCAAACCCGCCGTAAATGGCGATGCCAGGGTACGGACAGCCATGGGTTCCGGCGGCCAGAACAGCATGCTGCCGATCAGGAGCACCAGGACCAGCAGGATCACCGGGGTGAGGTATTTGCCGATGAGGCTGCCCAGTTTGGAGCGGTTCATCACCAGGAAAAATACGAGGGCGAAGTACACCAGGCTGGTAAGCCAGGGCGGGGTCCCCAGATAAGGCGCCACGGCCATTTCATGGGTAACAGATGCCGTCCGGGGGGAAGGCAGGGCCAGTGAAATGGCATAGATCAGGAAGCAATAGACCGCGCTGAAGCCCGGGGATACTTTTTTGGCAAAATCGAACATGCTGCCCTGTAAGCGGGAATGGGCCAGGATCCCGAGCATGGGGATCAAAACGGCGGACACGCAAAAGCCCAGGCATACCAGCCACCAGATCGGCCCAGCCCGCCATCCCATTTGTGGGGGCAGGATCAGGTTGCCCGCCCCGAAAAACAGGGAAAACAGGGCGAGCCCCAGGATGATGATGGATTTCCGGCTCATGGGAAAAATCAGGACTGGGCCAATCGGCGTTTCGACAGGCGGCAGCGGTGATTCGTCGAAAATAATTAAAATTCACCGTCGGCGCTCAATAAAACGGTATTTGCGGTCGTTGTCTTTGAAGGAACAGCTACAAGAGTACACTATAGGGAAATGAAGGGAATCCGAAATCAATTCGGTTGCCGCTTTTATCCGCCCAAATCGGGAGCGACAGCCCTAACCAAAAACCTACACTATGAAGAAGCTCTTCTGCTCCATCTTCGGACACCACTTCTCGGTTTCCAAGAAGGTAACCTCACACATCAAGGAATACAGCTGCCTGCACTGCGGCAAACAGGTAACCACGGACGTCAGCGGGAACCTCTCGAACCTGACCCCCGAACTGCGGGAAATCAACCAGACCCTGGAACACATCTACCAAAAGCGCCACGCTTCCCATTCCCACCCGCAGCACCAGGTAGCCTGATTATTCGCCGTTACTGCCAAAGGCATTCCAACCCCGCGCCGTCAGGTCGATCTGCTCTCCTGAGCGAGTGACCAATTGCGCCCCGGCCTCCTTTTCGGCCATATGGCCGATAACGGTCAGGGATGGATTCCCCTTGATTTTCGGGAAGTCCTCCTGCCGGATCGTAAAAAGCAATTCATAATCCTCCCCCCCGCTCAGCGCCACCGTGGTGCTGTCCAGGTTGAACTCCTCACAGACCGCCTGGGCCGAAGGGTCCAGCGGGATTTTATCCTCAAACAATCGGCAACCCAGCCCTCCCGATTCACACAGGTGCAGGATCTCCGACGAGAGCCCGTCGCTGATATCGATCATGGACGTAGGCCGGACTTCCAGTTTGCCGAGCAACTCCACGATGTCCTTCCGGGCCTCCGGCTTGAGCTGCCGTTCCACCAGGTAGCTATAGGGCTCCAGGTCGGGTTGGTGGTTTGGATTGACCTTGAAGACCTCCTGTTCCCGCCGGAGTACCTGCAACCCCAGGTATGCCCCCCCGATATCACCGCTGACGACCAGCAGGTCGTTGGGT
>CAXQQM010000226.1:0-4254 GCA_964226055.1 Robiginitalea sp.
GGCCATCCAGTCCAGCAAGCTCCTTATGCAGGTTGAACTGAGTGTCCTGAGTGTGCTTGCCCTGGGCAACCAGTTCCTGGTATTGCCGAAGCCCCGGAGGAAAACAAAAGAGCCGAAAGAGCCGGAAGAAAAAACCTTCAAGGGGAAGATTACCTGAGTCCTTTTACGACTGAGTCCTTTTACGACGCTTAATCGGGTTACGACGCTTAATCGGGTAATCGTTGTTTAACCAGTGCAATCTGCCCCATGTGTGCTGACGCGTGTTCGAGGACATGAAACCATACCCAATGGTTGTTGACTCCTTCCTCAATTTCAGACGCCAGCCAGGCATCGTCCCGGGATTTGAGGCCTCCCAGGGTTTTCTCCCGCACGGTATCCCAGATATCCAGGTAGTGGGCAATCGGTTTGCCGGTGAAGGTTTCCCGCGACTCTCCCCCAAGGTCCGAGGCTGCCCCCCACAAGGCCATTTCTTCCGCAGACCAGGCATTCCCTTCCAGGGTCTCGATCTGGTAATAGGCCTCGGTAGCCGCCAGGTGCATGATCAGGGCGCCGATGCTGTTGGCCCGATCATCGAACCTAAAATCAGTTTCAGCCAGGCTCAGGTCCTGGACATTCGCTTCAATCCGGTTTTTGATTTCCTCCAACATGTCCACCACTACCCCGATTTGGGGCGTAAATCCTTCAACCGGTTCAATTGCGTATTGGGCTTTTACAGGGGCATTTAACCCGACGATACCCATAAAGAGCACGAGCCTGATAATATTCTTCATGAGTTCAGTTTTAAATTAGTTAATCGAAAGGGAAACGAGTTAAATATAGGGCAGATCCCTATGGAGGCTGTTTCTAGCGGGCCTTCTTAACACACCTTTAAGAAATCCCCGGACCCCTTTTCGTATTTTTAGGCCGCTAACTAATTCCCTTATGAAAAAACGACTTCTCGCAGCCCTGCTGCTGGCGGCAGCCCCCCTGTTTTCCCAACAATTCAACATGCAACTCGCAGGCGACCTGAAACCCCGGAATATCGGCCCGGGCGGCATGAGTGGCCGGGTAACGGCGATCGACGTGGTAACGGAGGATCCCGAGGTGATGTACGTCGGGACAGCTTCCGGCGGCCTGTGGAAAAGCACCTCAGGGGGAATCAAATGGGAACCTGTCTTCGACGACCAGATTACCGCGAGTATTGGGGCCGTGGCCATCCAGCAGAGCAACCCTTCAGTGATCTGGGTGGGGACCGGCGAAGGCAACCCCAGGAACAGCCTCAATGGCGGATACGGGGTATTCCGCTCCCTGGATGCCGGGAAATCCTGGCAGCGGATGGGGCTGGAACAAACCCGCCATATCCACCGGATTATCATCGACCCCACCGACCCCGAAACGGTGTATGTCGGGGCCATTGGTTCCCCCTGGGGGGAACACCCGGAACGGGGGGTCTTCAAGACCACCGACGGAGGCGAAACCTGGGAGAAAATCCTGTTTGTCAACAACAAAACCGGCGTGGGGGACATGGTCATGGACCCCTCCAACCCCAACAAACTGATCGTGGGGATGTGGGAGCACCGCCGCTGGCCGTGGTTCTTTGAATCCGGAGGGCCAGGAAGCGGGCTGTACATGACCCACGACGGGGGTAAGTCCTGGAAACAACTCACCGATGCCGACGGCCTGCCCAAGGGGAACCTGGGGCGTATTGGCCTGGCCATAGCCACGAATAAGCCCAACCGGGTCTACGCCCTGGTGGAATCCAAAAAGAATGCGCTCTACCGCAGCGATGACGGAGGGTTTTCTTGGAAGAAAATCAATGACGGGGACGATATCGGGAACCGTCCGTTCTATTACTCGGACCTGTATGTGGACCCGGAAAACGAAAACCGCGTGTATTCGGTATTCACCTATGTGAATGTCTCCGAGGACGGCGGCAAGTCCTTTACGGAACTCATGCCGGCATACGGTGTGGACAATGGCGTCCACCCGGACCACCACGCCTGGTGGATCCACCCGGAAAACGGGCAGTTTATGATGGACGGGAACGACGGGGGCCTGAACCTGACCATGGACGGGGGGAAGTCCTGGCGCTTTGTCGGCAACCTGCCGGTGGCCCAGTTCTACCATATTTCCGTGGACAACGAGTTTCCCTACAACGTGTACGGGGGGATGCAGGACAACGGCTCCTGGCGGGGCCCGGCCTATGTGTGGAAAGACCAGGGCATAAGGAATTCCTACTGGCAGGAAATCGCCTTCGGGGACGGCTTTGACGTGGTCCCGGACCCGGATGATTCCCGCTATGGGTACGCGATGAGCCAGCAGGGATACGTGGGGCGCTACGATTATGTTACCGGGAATGATTACCTGGTCCGGCCCACGCCCCCCGATGACACCACCCGCCTCCGGTTTAACTGGAATGCCGCTATTGCGCAGGATCCGTACGACAACAGCGCGGTGTATTTCGGCAGCCAGTTTGTGCACAAAAGCACGGACAAAGGACTCACCTGGTCGGTGATTTCCCCCGACCTCACCACCAATGACCCGGAAAAACAAAAGCAAAGCGAAAGCGGGGGGCTCACCCTAGATGCCACCGGGGCGGAAAACCACTGTACGATCCTTGTTATCGAACCCTCCCCGGCCGAGCGCAACCTGCTTTGGGTGGGTACGGACGATGGGCGCGTGCACATCACCCGGGACGGGGGCGGCACCTGGACCGAGGTGGGCACCAATATCAAGGGGCTACCGAAAGGGAGCTGGATCCCGCAGATCAAGGCCTCCCCGGACAACCCGGGCGAAGCCCTGCTGGTAGCCAACGACTACCGGCGGTTCAACTATACGCCATACGCCTACCGGACCCGGGATTTCGGTCGGAGTTGGGAACGGATTGTGGACGCTGATGACGTGGCCTCCTATACGCTGTCAATCATCCAGGACCCGGAAAATCAAAACCTGCTTTTCCTGGGTACGGACGATGGGTTGTACTACAGTATGGACGGGGCATCCAGTTGGTCCAAATGGGACCACGGCTACCCGACGGTTTCCACCAAGGACCTGGCCATACATCCGCGGGAGCAGGACCTGGTTATCGGCACCTTCGGCCGGGCGGCCTGGGTCCTGGACGATATCCGTCCCCTGCGGGCCATTGCCGGGAACCCGGAGGTCCTCGAGAAGGAAATTGCCCTCTTCCCCACCCCGACTGCCTACCAGGCGGCCTACCAGCAACCCACGGGCAGCCGGTTTGGGGGGGACGCCATTTTCAACGGGGAGAACCGTCGGCGTGGGGCGATGATTACCTATTACCTGAAGGCCGGCAAGAAGGAAATGGATGCAGAAAAGAAAGGAGCCGGCAACAGCGGGGCAAATGAAAAGGAGTCGGCCCCGGGGGAAGACAACAAGGAGGAAGACAACGAGGAAATCACACGGGACTCCGTTGTTTTCAAATTCTACGATGGGGAACGCCTGATCCGCACCCTCAAATACAAAACCCCCGATTCGGCTGGCCTGCACCGGATTTACTGGGGGCTGGATGAGGCGGGGGCAGACCGGCCTTCCCGATCCATCCGCAAACGCAACCGGGAACCCGGCGGCCCGGACGTGCTACCCGGCACCTATAAGGTGGTTGCCCACTTTGGCGAGTCCGCGGACAGCACAACCGTAAAGGTTGCCAGCGACCCGCGTCTGGATATCCCGCAGAAGGCGCTTACCGATGCCTATGAAACCGCAAAACAACTGGAGGGATGGCAACAGACGGCTGCAGATGCCGTCCGGCAGCTCATCGAAAGCAAGAATATCGCGGAGGAATATCGGAAGGAACTCAAGAAAAAAGACGAGGAGGCCTTTAAGGACCCGATTACAGCTTCCGCGGAGATCGTCAAGCAGATCGATTCCCTGGTTGCCCTGTACATCGGGAAGGAAGACAAGCGCCAGGGCATTGTACGCAACCCGGAAATGACCGTGATGCAACGCCTGGGCAATGCATACGGCTATGCGAGCAGCCGGCCCGGCCGCCTGACTGCGACAGAGCGGCAATTGATCCGGTTTGCCGAGGCAGACCTGGAGGCGGCCCTCGAAAAAACGAACGCATTTTTTACGGACCGTTGGGAAGCCTACCGGGACGAGATGGAAGCACTGGAGGTAACTCCTTTTGAGGAAACCGAAACCTTCCGGCTGGAATAGGCGTCCTATTCCTGGAAACAACGAACCCATTTAACGAACAAACCCATGAAACGTTTACTTTTTTTATTACTCCTGGCCGTGGCTTTTGGCTGCAAGTAG
>CAXQQM010000227.1:0-8847 GCA_964226055.1 Robiginitalea sp.
CCCCAACCGACCGTATACCATGGATTACGTCCGCGCCATCTGCGGGGATACCTTCCTGGAACTCCACGGCGACCGCACCGTACGGGACGACAAGGCGATGATTGGCGGCCTGGGCAAGATCGGGGACCAGAGCTTTATGTTCATCGGCCAGCAAAAGGGGTACAACACCAAGACCCGCCAGTTCCGGAATTTCGGGATGGCCAACCCGGAAGGTTACCGGAAGGCACTCCGCCTGATGCGGTCTGCCGAGAAGTTTGGCCTGCCAGTGGTCTCCTTTATCGACACCCCAGGGGCCTACCCGGGCATCGAGGCAGAGGAGCGCGGGCAGGGCGAGGCCATTGCCAGGAACATCCTGGAGATGACCCGTTTAAAAGTGCCGATCATCGTGGTGATCATCGGGGAAGGCGCCTCGGGAGGCGCCCTGGGCATCGGGGTAGGGGACCGGGTGCTCATGCTGGAGAACACCTGGTACTCGGTGATTTCCCCGGAATCCTGCTCTTCCATCCTCTGGCGCAGCTGGGAATACAAAGAGCAGGCCGCTGCCGCCCTGAAACTCACCGCTGCGGATATGAAGCGACTGAAGCTGATCGACGAAATTGTCCGGGAACCTGCCGGCGGCGCACACAGCAACCGGGAGAAGGCTTTTGAGATCGTGAGTAACAAGATTGCAAAGCACTATCAGGAGCTCAAAAAGTTATCACCAAAAGAACTGGTTGAAACGCGCATGGAGAAATACAGTTCCATGGGTGTTTTCAAGGGCTGACAGTTCGCATCCCGCAGTATCCGGTAAACCGGTCCGGACGCTTTCCCGGAATTTTCGGTTATCAACAGAAAATTGTAACTTATTAACAGTCCAATTGTGGACAGGCGGTGAATATCCCAAAACGCAGCCTCCTGTTAACTAAAGGTTAATTCCCTACTTTTACCTCCATGGAAAAATCGAGCCCGCTTGCCGGACGAAAAATTGGAAAAGCTGCCATCATCCCGTTGGAGAAGGGGAAGATACCTCCACAAGCAGTTGATTTAGAGGAAGTTGTGCTCGGAGCCATGATGATTGACAAAAAAGGGGTGGACGAGGTGATCGACATCCTGCACCCGGATGTCTTCTATAAGGATGCACACCGTTACATCTACGAGGCCATCTTCAAACTCTTCGAATCGTCGGAGCCGGTGGATTTATTAACCGTTTCTGCCCAATTGAAGCAGGATGAGCGCCTGGAGCACGCCGGGGGCGATTTTTACCTGATTACCCTCACCCAGAAAGTGGCCTCTTCGGCCCACATCGAGTTCCACGCCCGGATCATTCTCCAGAAATACATCCAGCGCCAACTGATCAAGATTTCCAATGAGATCATCGAGGAGGCCTACGACGAGTCCACGGACGTCTTTGACCTGCTCGACAACGCGGAATCCCGCTTGTACGACGTCACCCAGGGCAACCTGAAACGGTCGGCAGAGACGGCCCAGAACCTGGTGATGCAGGCCAAGAAAAAAATTGAGGAAATCTCCAACAAGGAGGGCCTCAGCGGTATCCCTTCCGGCTTTGACAAGGTGGACAAGCTCACTTCCGGGTGGCAGCCGAGCGACCTGATCATCATCGCGGCGCGTCCCGGGATGGGAAAAACGGCCCTGACGCTGTCCATGGCCCGGAATATCGCCGTGAATTCGAATATCCCCGTGGCGTTTTTCTCCCTGGAGATGTCCTCCGTCCAGTTGATTACCCGTTTGATTTCCTCGGAAACCGGGCTTTCTTCCGAGAAGTTGCGGACCGGGCGGCTCGAAAAACACGAATGGGAACAACTCAACGTCAAGGTGAAATCCCTGGAGAAGGCGCCGCTCTTTATCGACGATACGCCCTCGCTTTCCATCTTTGACCTGCGGGCCAAGGCACGGCGACTGGCTTCCCAGCACAAGATCCGCCTGATTGTCATCGACTACCTGCAGCTGATGACCGGGGGTGCCAGCCAGAAAGGCGGCAACCGGGAACAGGAAATCTCCACCATTTCGCGGAACCTCAAGGCGCTGGCCAAGGAGCTGGACGTGCCGGTGATTGCCCTGTCTCAGCTGTCGCGGGCTGTGGAGACGCGTGGCGGCAGCAAACGCCCCATCCTCTCCGACCTGAGGGAGTCCGGGGCCATTGAGCAGGATGCGGATATCGTATCGTTTATCTACCGCCCGGAATACTACAAAATCGACGAGTGGGACGACGAGGAACGCACCCCCACCCAGGGGCAGGCCGAGTTTATCGTGGCCAAGCACCGGAACGGCGGCCTCGATAATATTAGGTTAAAGTTCATTGCGCAACTGGGTAAATTTGATAATTTGGATGACTTTGATTCTCCATTCGAGTTTCAATCCAAGATGAATGCCGAGGGGGAGAACCCGTTCCAGGCCAAAGAATTCCCGAGTGCCGACCAGGCGTTTGGCAGTTCCATGAACGATCCTTCCCAGGGCGGACACCCGGAAGACGATGACGTACCTTTTTGATAGAATTTCCTTTAATTTCCTCCTTAACCGATTCAAGCACACGCCGCGTTTGCGGATAACCCGGCCGGTCCTGCTGCTGGCCCTGCTGTTTACCTGCCTGGCCGCGAGGGCTTCGATGATCCTGATCCCCATGGATGCGGAGAGCCAGGAAAACCACCTGAAGGCTTACGGGATTACCTATTGGGTCCTCAGCAAGCAACAGAAAGTACAGTGGCTGCTCAATTACCGGGGCGGTTCCTTCCTGCTGCCGGACGGAGAGCCCATCCGCAACGAATGCCGGATCCGCGGGGTCTCCTTTGAGGTGCTCAGCGATGCCCAGGCCCAATCCGTGCTCGACGGGATTGCCAGCCCTTCCCAGAACCAGGAGGCCGTGATCCTGGAGAAGGCGCCGAAGATTGCCGTGTATTCCCCCAAGGACAACGCCCCCTGGGACGATGCGGTGACCATGGTGCTCACCTATGCGGAAATCCCCTATGTAACCGTCTACGACCAGGAAGTCCTGGAGGATAAACTCCCGCTTTACGACTGGCTCCACCTGCACCACGAGGATTTTACGGGGCAATACGGGAAGTTCTACGGGGCCTACCGGGCAGCCCCCTGGTATATCGAGGGGAAACAACAGGCCGAAACCCTGGCCCGCCAGCTGGGCTATGAGAAGGTCTCCGAGGAGAAAGGGGCGGTGGCCATGAAGATCCGCAACTACGTCATCGGGGGCGGCTTTATGTTTGCCATGTGTTCGGCTACGGACAGCTTTGATATTGCCCTGGCAGCCCAGGGGGTGGATATCTGCGAACCCATGTTCGACGGGGACCCCTCCGAACCCAATTACCAGCAGCAACTGGATTATTCCAACACCTTTGCCTTTACGAATTTTACCCTGGAGCGCAACCCGCTCCGCTACGAATTTTCCTCCATCGACATGACCAGCAAACGGGAGGACATCCCCCGGGAATCCGACTATTTCTCCCTGATGGACTTTTCGGCCAAATGGGACCCGGTACCCACGATGCTCTGTCAGAACCACACGGCCCTGGTGAAAGGGTTTATGGGGCAGACCACGGCCTTTACCCGTTCCGAGGTGAAGCCCACGGTTCTGGTGCTCGGCGAAAACCGGCTAAACGGGGAGGCCCGCTACATCCACGGGATCAAGGGGCGCGGCTTCTTTACCTTCTACGGGGGCCACGACCCGGAAGATTACCAGCACCGGGTAGGCGACCCGAAGACCGAGTTGGAGCTGCACCCGAATTCCCCCGGGTACCGGCTCATCCTGAACAATGTATTGTTTCCCGCAGCGCGGAAGAAGAAGCAGAAGACCTGAGTTTTCGGGTTTTCAGAGCGGTCCGGCCTGGCTGGCCAGCGCCGGCAATGCAACGGGCACGAAGTACGGTCAGAGTTGCTCCGCCAGCTGTTCCAGCACGCGATTCAGAGCTGTTCTGCCAGCTGTTCCAGCACGCGATTCAGAGTTGTTCTGCCAGCTGTTCCAGCACGCGTTCCACGCCCTGTTCCGAATTGCTGAGCGTCCGGTAGCGGGCGCGCTTAAGCACGTTCGGGTGCGCATTGGCCATGGCAAAACTGAAGTCCGAGAGATCGAGCATTTCCAGGTCGTTGTTGTAATCCCCGAAGACCATGACCTGCCCGGCGTGCACCCCGGCAGCCTGCATTACCTGCGTCAGCGCATAGCCCTTGTGGGCATTGGGGTGGGAAACATCCACCCAGTTGGAGCCGGAGACCTTCACCTGCAACTCGGCTTCGAGGTCCTTCAGCGGGGGGTAGATGTGTTTCTCAGAGTTCTCAAAATGGTAGATGGCCACCTTCATGGCCGGGTCGTCCACGGCTTCCAACTCGTCCACCACAGAAAACTCGGCATAGTATTCGGCCAGCACGCGGAGGAATTCCTCGGAATGCCCCCGGACGTATGCCTTTCCGGCCGCACAAAGCACCGGGTGCGCCCCGTCGATTCGCCTGGCCCGGCCCAGGATTTCCCGCTGTCGGTCTGCGGGCAGGGGGGTGCTGAGCAGCGTCTTGTCCCCATCCCGCACCAGGGCGCCGTTTTCGGCGATAAACAGGATGTCCCCGGCAATGCGCTCCAGCTTGTCCACCATGCTGTGGTATTGCCGCCCGCTGGCGGCCACAAAGCGGATTCCCTTGCCTTGCAGGTGGTGGAACAGTTCAAAGAACCGGTCGCTTACCTGGTGTTCGGGGTTCAGGAGCGTGCCGTCCATATCGGTGACGACCATCCGGATATCGCGTAAGTCCATGGCTTCGGAGTTTAAGCTGCAAAGGTATTTTTTATCCGTACATTTCCGGTGCGGAAAGCATTGTTTAATTGTTATATCATCAAAAAATGATCTATATCCAGCGCGAAATCCGCCTGAGGGCGCGGCCCAGGGGCTTCCACCTGATAACTTCTGAAATCCTGGAGGCCCTGCCCGAAATCCGCTCCGTACAGACCGGCCAGTTGCAGGTCTTTATCAAGCATACCTCGGCCAGCCTGACCCTTAACGAAAATGCAGACCCTACGGTGCGGGGTGACTTTGAGCGGCATTTCAATACGATGGTCCCGGAGAATGCCCCCTATTACCAGCATACCCTGGAAGGCCCCGACGACATGCCCGCCCACATCAAAGCTTCCCTGTTGGGGGCCTCCGTACACGTGCCGGTTACCGGGGGACGCCCCAACCTGGGCACCTGGCAGGGGGTCTACCTCTGCGAACACCGGGACACCGCCTCAGGGCGCTCCCTGGTGCTTACTCTAAACGGGGTATAGGGCATTTTGCCAGCTATTCAGGTCATGGGCATAAAAAAACCCCATCGCTGAGCGACGGGGTTTCCAGTGAGAAAGTTTCCGTAAATCTATTTGACCTTATCGACAATGGCCTTAAAGGCATCCGGGTGGTTCATGGCGAGGTCCGCCAGGACTTTCCGGTTGAGTTCGATATTGTTCGCTTTCACCCGGCCCATAAACTGGGAATAGGACATCCCGTGCTGGCGTGCACCGGCGTTGATACGGGCAATCCACAGGGAGCGGAAGCTGCGTTTTTTGTTGCGGCGGTCGCGGTATGCATAAAGCATCGCCTTTTCCACTGCGTTCTTGGCAACGGTCCAGACGTTCTTACGCCGGCCGAAATACCCCTTGGCCTGCTTCATCACTTTTTTGCGACGGGCCCGTGAGGCTACTGAATTTACTGATCTTGGCATTTTTTTCTTGATTTTTTGTAGCAGGCGCCCCGCATATACGGGAACTTTTCAGGGCCTGACTCCATGGTTAAACGTACTACCTGTGCGGTGGGTTATTTCAACCGCAGTTGTTCTTTGATATTGTCCTCGTCGGCCGGGTGTACCAGCGTGGAATGCGTAAGCTTCAGCTTGCGCTTCTTGGACTTCTTGGTCAAGATATGGCTCTTAAATGCGTGCTTTCTCTTGATTTTCCCGGTGCCGGTCAGCTTAAACCGCTTCTTGGCACTGGACTTGGTCTTCATCTTGGGCATTGTCTCGCTTTGTTAACTATTAAGGTTACTTTCTCACACTATTTTTTACCGCCTTTCGGGGCGATGAACATCGTCATCCGCTTGCCCTCGAGTTTCGGCATCTGTTCCACCTTCCCGTAATCCTCCAGGTCCTGGGCCAGGCGGAGCAGCAATATCTCTCCTTTATCCTTGTACACGATGGAGCGGCCCTTAAAGAAAACATAGGCTTTCAGCTTGGCGCCGTCCTTGAGGAACTTCTCCGCGTGCTTCTTCTTAAAATCGTAATCGTGGTCGTCCGTATTGGGGCCGAACCGTATTTCCTTGACCACCACCTTGCTGGCTTTGGCCTTCATGGCCTTTTCGCGCTTCTTCTGCTCGTAAAGGAATTTCTTGTAATCCATGATCTTGCAGACCGGTGGATCTGCAGTGGGGGAAATTTCAACCAGGTCGAGGCCGATTTCCTCTGCCTGGGCACGGGCTTCCCGTATCGGGTATACGCCCATTTCGACATTGTCACCCACAAGGCGTACTTCGGGCGCCTTGATCTTTTCATTGATATTGTGAGGGGTTTTGTTTTCCCTCTGCGGCCGTGGCCTGAATCTTCTGCGTATTGCTATGGCTAATAATTTTAGTTAAACGTAATTCAAAACGACTTTAAGGTACTATTTATTTCCTCTTTTACCAAGCCTGACAGGGCTTCCACCGTGATGGACCCGAGGTCCTCGCCCCCGTGCCTGCGTACGGAAATCGTTCCGTCCGTCATTTCCTGATCCCCGACGATGATCATAAACGGGTATTTTCCCATTTCCGCTTCCCGTATTTTTTTGCCAACGGTCTCGCTGCGAGCGTCAAGGAGGGCGCGAATTTCGTGATTTTCCAGGGAATTTAAAACTTTTTGCGCATAATTTTCGTGCTTTTCACTGACGGGCAGTACGATAGCCTGCTGGGGGGTAAGCCAGAGGGGGAAATTCCCGCCCGTGTGTTCCAGGAGCAGGGCCACAAAGCGTTCCATGCTGCCGAATGGAGCCCGGTGGATCATGACGGGGCGGTGCAATTCGTTGTCGCTCCCCTTGTAGGTCAGGTCGAAGCGTTCCGGCAGCGTGTAGTCCACCTGGATGGTGCCGAGCTGCCACTGGCGGCCCAGGGCATCCTTGACCATGAAGTCCAGTTTGGGCCCGTAAAAGGCTGCTTCCCCGGGTTCGATGACAAAATCCAGCCCTTTTTCGGTGGCGGCATTGATGATGGCGGCTTCGGCGTTTTCCCAATTTTCGACCTCCCCGATGTATTTCTCGGGTTTTTCGGGGTCCCGGATGGACACCTGGGCGGTAAAATTCTCAAAGCCCAGGGAGCCGAGCACGTAGAGCGACAGGTCGATAACGTTCTTGAACTCCGCGTCCAGCTGTTCGTGGGTGCAGAAGATGTGTGCGTCGTCCTGGGTGAAGCCCCGGACCCGCGTAAGCCCGTGCAATTCCCCGCTTTGCTCGTAGCGGTAGACCGTGCCGAATTCCGCAAACCGCTTGGGCAGATCCCGGTAGGAAACCGGTGTGGCATTGAATATCTCGCAGTGGTGCGGGCAGTTCATGGGCTTGAGCAGGAATTCCTCGTCTTCCCGGGGTGTGTGGATGGGCTGGAAGCTGTCCTCCCCGTATTTGGCGTAGTGCCCGGAGGTGACATAGAGCTCTTTTTGGCCGATATGCGGGGTGACGACCATCTCGTACCCGGCTTTTTTCTGGGCTTTTTTAAGGAACTGCTCGAGTCGCTCCCGCAGGGCAGCCCCCTTGGGCAACCAGAGCGGCAGGCCCTGCCCCACTTTTTGCGAAAAGGTAAAGAGTTCGAGTTCCTTCCCCAGCTTGCGGTGGTCGCGTTTTTTGGCTTCCTCCAGCATGTGGAGGTACTCGGTGAGTTCTTTTTGCTTCGGGAAGGAAATCCCGTAAACCCGTGTGAGCTGCGGGCGGTTTTCGTCCCCTCGCCAGTAGGCACCGGCCACGTTGAGCACCTTGAATGCCTTGATCAGGCCCGTATTCGGGATGTGCCCTCCCCGGCACAGGTCGGTAAACGTATCGTGGTCGCAAAAGGTGATGTCGCCGTCCTCGAGGTTTTCGATAAGTTCCAGCTTGTAGGGGTTCCCCTCGTCCTTGTAATAGGTCAGGGCGTCTTTTTTGGAGACTTCCCGCATTTGGAAATCGTGTTTGCCGCGGGCGATTTCCAGGGCTTTTTTCTCGATAGCCGGAAAGTCCTTTTCGGAAATGGTGTGCTCGCCCAGGTCCACGTCGTAGTAAAACCCGTTGTCGATAGCCGGGCCGATGGTTAGTTTGATACCGGGGTACAATTCCTCCAGTGCCTGGGCCAGGACGTGGGAGGAGGAGTGCCAGAAGGCTTTTTTCCCCTCTTCGTCCCGCCAGGTATACAGGATGAGTTTCCCGTCTTCTTCCAGGGGGGTAGTGGCTTCCACCTTCCGGTTGTTGAAGCGGGCGCTGATTACGTTGCGCGCCAGCCCTTCGCTGATGCCCCGGGCGACGTCCAGGGGGGTGGATCCTTTGGGATGCTCGACGGTTTTCCCGTCTGGGAGCGTAATTTCAATCATAATACGGGTACTCTGAGAGCGCAAAGATACTACCTCCCCGGCATCTGGGCAACCGGGATTCCCCGCCCCGGGACAGGCAGGCTGATGTTCCGGGTATCAGGATTTTTTACCGCCGAACAGGGCGTCCAGGAGGGTCTTGATACTGAAGAACCCCATGGCCACGGCCCCGACGGCCAGGATGGCCCCGACCACAAGTACCGGGATATAGAACGGGTGGTCTTCGTTTTTAAAAGCCTGGTAGAGGACAATCGGGCCGGCGAACATCAGGCCAAGGGTATAGGCGAGCCGTTGCAGGCCTTTCATCAATAA
>CAXQQM010000228.1:0-7778 GCA_964226055.1 Robiginitalea sp.
GCCTGCTACCTGATTGTCCTCTATGCCTTCATCTACCGTGTCGCCACGGGCTTTGCCTTTGACTGACGCCCCCATGCCCCGATAAAACTGAGGGCCAACGGCTTGTACCGTCCCGTTTCATCGAGTATTTAAACCGTTGGCCGAGCGGACATACCATCCGTCCCGCTTTGACTAATTTTTCCGTGCTTCACCCGATTTTTAAGGGATTCGCCAGGCGTCCATGGATATTTGACCCTGTAGAACCACTTAAAAGCCCCCTATGGAAAAATTATTACTCCTAAAAGAAATTTACCTGGAAGCATTTCGCAACTGGACCAACCTGATCCTGCAGCGCTATTTCAAAGCCTTTTCATGGTTTTGCTTTGCGCTCTGGATGGTGACCATGTACGCCTTTATTTTCCGGGTTTCCACCGGATATGCGTTTGACTGATATTTAGTGGAATAAATTAAAAAAGCCCTGCAGTTCGCGGGGCTTTTTTTTGTGATATGCCGGCGGGCTTTTGCCCGCGCTTGGGAACCCGGCTACTCCGCCGCCGGGGTGGAATCCCCGCGGGAATTGCCGAAGCGGACCGTCCGGAGGATGGCCTCCAGCTCGAACATATAGTCACGCTTGTTGGTGGCCGGGGCAAAGGTAAAACCCTCCAGGACCAGTTTCCGGTTGTTCTCCGGGTCGTTGATGATGTAGGTGAGGAAAGGGCCCGCCATCGGGTAGTTGACGATTTCCCAGATCCCGCGTACCTCGGCAGCAGGTTTCCCCCCGATCTCTGCAGGGAAGACGGAGGGGGCAAAGGCCTTTTCGGTACCCATATAGGTCACCTTCCCGGGAACGTCCGGGCCCGGGATATACAGCTTCCCGATGGAGTCGCGCATCCGGACGATGTCGCGCACAAAGGTGCTGTCGTTGTCAAAACTGTCGCCCGGCATTTCGTAGGCAATGATATTCATGCTGCCCTTCTGGATTTCCCGGTCGATCCAGATAAAGTTTTCCTCTTGTTTCCCCACCTTGTAGATGGACGGCAGGCGCAGGGTGACGCCAAATTTGTCCTGGAAGATAGTCTCCTTGCTGAGCGAGCGCCGGAATCGCTCCTGGGCCTCTTCCATCTCCATGGTGCGGATGCTGTCGATTATCTGGCCCGCATGGGTTTGGATTGCGGCCATGATCGCGGAATCCGAAGTCCCCTTGACCACCCCGACCATCTGGGGGGAGGCGTAGAGGTCGCTCTGCACCTGGGCCCCCGTCACGCTGTCCCTGGAAACGTAAAGCACGGACCTGCGGTGGCGTGTGGTCCCCGTGAAAACAGAGGGCGGCATGTGTTCCAGGTTAAAGCGGGGTTCATCCCAGGTCAAACCGATCAGGGGGGCTGCAAAATGCTCGCGCACCTTGTCCCCGACTGCGCCTTCCCACATGGCATTGGGCATGACCACGGCCACGGTGTTCAGGGCACCAATAGAGCCCGGTTTGTATTTCTTCTTCGGCGCATCGTCACAGGCCGAAAAAACGGCTGCGCATGCAATCAGGATGACTAATTTTCTCATTTTCAATCTGGTTCCTTTTTAGCCGGGGTCAGGAAGAGCAATTACAGAGCTTTAACCGCGTCCCGGGCTGCAGGTTGTTCCCGCGAATTCCGTTCCATTCCCGCAGGTTTTCAATACTGATCCCGGGGTACTTGCGGGAAATCGTCCAGAGGGAATCCCCTTCGCGGACCACATGGACTCGCGGGCCCTCCCCGGATTTACCAGCCACCTCGGTCCCGGACGCGGAGGCCTGGGGCTTTGGAGTGGTCACCGGTTTACGCGGGTAGATGGTCAGCCGCTGGCCGATACGGAGGTCATTGCTGCGCAGGCCGTTCCAGCGCTTGATCTGGCTGATGCCGACGCCGTAGCGTTCTGCGATCTTCCCCAGATAGTCCCCGCTGCGAACCCGGTAGCGTATCCGGTCTTCGGCTTCCACCAGTTGGGGCAGGGCATTTTCCTTCTTTTTGAGTTCTTCCCGGGCCAGCGCGTATACGGCCTCTTCGTTTGCAACAAAGGTGCCAATGGCCCGGCGGGGCAGCCGGAGCACGTAATTCTTCCCGTCGATTTTCGGGATGATCCCCAATTTGTACGCCGGGTTGAACATGGCGATTTCCTCTTTGTCCACCCCGGTTACGCGGGCAATCTGGTCGAAGGTGAGGGTGGCCCGCACCCAGACGGTGTCCGTTTCAAAATAAGGCCGTTCTGCCGGGGTAAAGCCCAGGCCGTGCTCGGCGGCGTATTCAAAAATATACATGGCCGCAAAAAAGGCGGGCACGTACCCGGCTGTCTCCCGCGGCAGGAAATTCCGGAGGTTCCAGTAATTGGTATAGCCCCCGGATCGGCGGATGGCCTTGTTGACATTGCCCGGGCCGGAATTGTAGGCGGCCAGGGCCAGGTCCCAGTCCCCGAAAATACCGTGGAGCCGCTTCAGGTAAAGGGCGGCTGCCTCCGTGGATTCGATCGGGTCGTTGCGCTCGTCCACATAACTGCTCACATCCAGGTCGTACATACGGCCGGTACTGTACATAAACTGCCAGAGCCCGGTAGCGCCCACACGGGAACGCGCTTTCGGGTTCAGTGCCGATTCGACGATGGCCAGGTATTTGATTTCAAGCGGCAGGTCGTGCCGGTCCAGGGCCTCCTCAAACATCGGGAAGTAGAACTGGCTGGCCGTCAGCATGCGTTCCATCAGGTCCCGTTTCCGGGTCAGGAAGGTTTTCACCACGCTCTCCAGGGAGGTGCTGTAGGCGATGTTGAACGGGGTCTTTTGGTTGAGGCGCTCCAGGCGCTCCTTGAACAATTCCGTGTCGAAGGAGGGGATGCTGTCGGCAGTATCTGCTAAAGCAGCCATACGCACTTCCTCATACATCTCCGGAAAGCGCTCGGCGGCCTGCCGGAGTTCGCTCATCCACAGGCTGTCATAGCGGGCGGCGAGTTCATGGTCGCGCATTTGGGCGGAATCCGTGGCCGAAAATGCCACCTCCGCCACATCGGCAAGGCCGGCGGCAAGGGCGGTAACCGGACGGGGTTTCAGGGTATCCGCCGGCCGGGTTTCGACCGTGGAATCGCGCTGCCCGGAGGCCGTGCCAAACAGGGCCAGAGCGCATACGACAAATAGCTTTTTCATTTGATTTCCAGCGTGTTTGAAGTGGGGGTTAGCGAAAATCGCATAATTTTATATAAGAACGAAATTTTTGCCGTTAAAGTGCGGCAACCCCCCTTTTGGTTGAGGGAACTAGCTGCCGCGAATAGCTGCAATCCCCGGCAGGGTGCGCCCTTCCAGGCTTTCCAGCATGGCTCCTCCCCCCGTGGACACATAGCTCACTTTATCGTCAAAGCCGAATTGCTTCACCGCGGCCACCGAGTCGCCCCCTCCGACCAGGGAGAAGGCCCCGTTCCGCGTAGCCTCGGCCACATCGTTCCCAACGGCGATGGTCCCATGGGCAAAGTTGGGCATCTCAAATACCCCCACGGGGCCGTTCCAGAGGATCGTCCGGGAGTCCAGGATCACCTTGCGAAAACGCTCCAGGGTTTTGGGGCCGGCGTCCAGGCCCTGCCAGCCGTCCTCGATGGCATCGACTGCCATAATCCGCGTCTCGGCGTCGTTGTCAAAGGCGTCTGCAGCCACGACGTCCTCGGGGAGGTGTACGGCTACCCCTTTGGCCTTTGCCTTCTCCAGGATGGAAAGAGCCAGGTCCGTTTTGTCGGGCTCGCAAATGGAATCCCCCACGGAACCGCCCCGGGCCTTGACGAAGGTATACGTCATCCCGCCCCCGATAATCAGGTTGTCGATCTTGTCGAGGATGTTCTCGATAATGGTGATCTTGGAAGACACCTTGGCTCCTCCCAGGATGGCGGTTACCGGTTTTTCGCCGGTTTCCATCACCTTCTCGATGGCTTCGATCTCCCGGGCAAGCAGGTACCCGAAGCATTTCTTTTCCGGAAAGAATTCGGCCACCACCGTGGTGGAGGCGTGGGGCCGGTGGGCGGTCCCGAAGGCGTCATTTACATAGATGTCCCCCCATTGGGAGAGCTTCCGGGCAAATTCGCGGTCGCCGGCTTCTTCCTCCCCGTGGAACCGGAGGTTTTCCAGCAGGAGGATCTCCCCACTCTGGAGTGCCTCTACCTCCCCGGCTGCGGAATCCCCGATACAATCCGAGGCGAATTTTACTTCCACCCCGATGATATCGGATACCGCATCGACGATATGGGACAATGACAGGTCCGGGTTCCGTTTGCCTTTGGGGCGGCCCAGGTGGCTCATCAGCACGGCGCTGCCGCCGTCCTCCAGGATTTTGATGATGGTGGGTTTGGCCGCTTCAATGCGGTTGGTATCGGTCACTTCGAAGTCCTCGTTCAGGGGCACGTTGAAATCAACGCGGACCAGTGCTTTTTTATCCTTGAAGTCAAAATTGTCAATCGTCATGGTGTTGCGGTTTTTTGGCAGACCCAAAAATAATATATAATGCACGTACCTTCTGCCCCCAACCCATTTAATTTCGGGGCCGGGACTCAAATGTGCTATATTTGAACCATGCGATTTGCCGACATCCTGGGGCTCGCCCACCTGAAGAAACACCTGACTTCCAGCGCAGACGGCGGACGTATCCCGCACGCCCAGTTGTTTATCGGGCCGGAAGGTTGCGGGACCCTGCCGATGGCCATCGCCTATGCCCGGTATATCCTCTGCGGGAATTCCGGGGGCGAAAACGACGGCCCCAATTCCGCCTGCAATTCCAAATGCGAGCGGCTCGCCCATCCGGACCTGCACTTTGCCTTCCCCGTGGCGAATTCCGATACGGTCAAAAGCCACGCTGTGAGCGACCACTACCTGCCCCGCTGGCGGGATTTCGTCCGGGAGCAGCCCTACGGCAACCTTTTCGACTGGTATCGCTTTATAGGGATTGAAAAAAAGCAAGGACAGATCGGCGTGGATGAGGCCCACGACATCGTCAAAAAGCTCAGCCTGAAATCCTACGAAGGGGGGTATAAGGTGATGATCGTCTGGATGGCTGAAAGGATGAATATCCCGGCGGCCAACAAACTGCTGAAACTTATAGAGGAACCTGCACCGAAAACCGTGCTCATATTGATTGCGGAGGACGAAGAACTCCTGTTGCCAACCATCCGGAGCCGGTGCCAGCTCCTGCATTTCCCCCCGCTGCCCGAAGCGGTTATCGCCGACGGCCTGGTGGTCCGGGGATCCAACCGGGAAGAAGCTACCCAGATTGCCCAGGAAGCCAATGGGAACTTCAACAAGGCCCTCGACCTGTTGAACAAGGACAGCGAGGACCTGGTATTTGAGCGGTGGTTTGTGCAATGGACGCGGACGGCTTTCAAGGCCAAAGGGAACAAGGGGGCGGTCCATGAACTAATCCTGTGGAGCGAGGAGGTGGCCAAAACGGGTCGGGAAACGCAAAAGAAATTCCTCTCCTACTGCCTGTCCGTTATCCGGCAAGCCCTCCTGATGAATTACCGGGCCGATGCCCTGGTGTACATGCGGATGCGACAGCCGGATTTTGACCTGCGGAAGTTTGCGCCATTTGTGCACGAGAACAACGTGCAGCCCATGGTACGCGAACTGGAAACCGCCCTCTACCATATTGAGCGAAACGGGAATGCCAAGATCATTTTCACCGATCTGTCCATAAAACTGACCCGGCTGCTGCACGCCCGGGCCGCAAACATACAGGAATCATGAACACGCTAAACGAACACGCTGCCGAAATCCTTATCCTGCTTTTTCTGATCATCACCTTTATGCAGAGCGGTATCGATAAGGTAATGGACTGGACAGGCAACCTGAGCTGGCTGCGTTCCCATTTTTCCGACACCCCCTTGCAGGGACTGGTCCCGGTCCTTCTGGTAATCGTCCTGATTGCGGAAATGCTGGCGGGGATACTCTGCGCCGTGGGCCTGGTGCAATTGCTCCTGTACGGATCCGGAAAAACCGCCTTGTTCGGCGCCGTAGTATCCTGTGTGGCCTTGCTGATGCTGCTTTTCGGCCAGCGGCTCGCGAAGGATTACGACGGGGCCAAGACGATTGCGGTTTACTTTATCCCGGCCGTATTCCTGGTTTACCTGTTGCAGTAATTTCCGGCGCCCGGACCCCGGGTCTGGGGCTTCCCGGTCCCTGACTAGGCAACCGCCTACTGCGCGGCCTCCGCGTTTAAATATTCGAGCACTTCGTCTGTAATGTCTTGACTTTCAGATCCATACAGGACGGTCCCGCCTTCTCCGCCGGCCAGGATGTACGTGTAGCCGTTACTTTGGCCAAAATCCCCAATGCGCTCTTTAACCTCTGTGAGCAGGCTATCCATTTTCTGTTGGCCCTGTTGCTGCATCCGCTGCTCTTCCTGTTGCAATTGTGCGCCGATGGCCTGACCGCGTTGCTGCAATGCGCCGAATTCTTCCTGGGCTTGCTGCTGGGACATGCCCTTGGTTTTGTTCTGAAGGCTCTGGGCCTCGATCTGGAAGGCTTGTGAAATGCTATCGCGGCGTTGGGCAAATGCTTCCGCGCGGGAATTGTAGCTGGCTTCCAGGTTTTTCTTTTTGCTGTAGCCGTCCAGTAGTGTGGCGTAATCTACAAAGGCTACTTTATTTTGCTGGCAACTGCTCAAGAGGATGGCGGCCGCCAGTAGGATTACTTTTTTCATGTGTACCTGATATTTTTAAGTGCGGGGCAAAAATAGAGGATTTGGACGTTTCGCCGAACCACTGGCGAATTTATCTTTTCTACCAGGGATTTACCGAATCATGATGTGGCCCACCCCATTATAGAAAGTCTTTATAAAAGGGGGGCTTTTGCATATATTGCATCTATGTAAATCGGATGCATTTTAAGGCTGCTGTCCGCGGAATTGGGTTAGCCTGCACACGATTGGCCTTTGGAAGCTTTTTAAGCCCGCAGAAGCGCCCAAATGGCCTCATTGGTGCTCCTGAGCCTTTCTGCTGAGGATATAGACTACTGAAGAGGGTTCCCGGGTAAAGAGGGCTGCCAGATTGGAGGCCAGTCCCTTGAATGGCGCTGCAAGCGCCGCCCATCGGTTGCCTCTGTATTTTTCAGATAACCAGGAGACATAAAAGGCGTCCAGCCACATCGGACGCGTCGCAATGCATTCCATCCCATATCGCCCGAAGAGCTCCTTTACGGAATCCTTGGAAAAATGCCAAAGGTGCCTGGGCACATCGTAGGCTGCCCAATATTTTTGATAGTGCCGTGCATCCCAGGATTGGTAATTGGGAAGGGCCAGGATCAAATGTCCTTCCGGCCTCAGTCGATCCAACAAATCCGAAAGGGTGGTTTCAAGATCCGGGATATGCTCCAGCACATGCCAAAGCAATATCGCATCCTTCTTCTCCAAAGGGACCTCGCCCAACTTCTCAAAAACCTCCAGGTTTTTTTCCAGGGCACGCTGCCTGGCCCTGTCGTTTGGTTCTACCCCGGTAGTTCTCCAGCGTCGGGAAGCTGCTTGTAAAAAATCACCTTGCCCGGCGCCGATTTCCAGCAAGTCTCCGCCCGGCGGGACGAACTTTGCCACAAAACGAATTTTCCAATTGATATTCCAGGCCCGGGCTACTTTATACAATCGGCCAAACAGGGTTTCCGGCCGATCCTGGTGGGACAGGTAGTCCCGGGATTCGTAGTAGCGCTCCTGGTTGGCCGGTACCGGTCGCGTCATCAGGAGCCCGTCGATTTCGGCATGCCGAAACAGTTGAAAGGCCTCCCCGCTCACCATAAAATCCCTGGTGGTTACCACGGG
>CAXQQM010000229.1:0-3193 GCA_964226055.1 Robiginitalea sp.
GCTAATTCAAACGCGGGCGCCGGCCCCGATATTAATTCAATTCACATTATGAGACAACTCGCTATCCGATTGCTTACCTCCTTGCTGGGCCTCGTGGCCATCCACGCCCAGGATCAACCCGGGCTCGATTACTACCTCCCCTCCGGGATTGAATACAACACAGAAATACCCACGCCCGAAGCCGTTGTGGGACACCAGGTGGGGGAATGGCATATCACCCACGACAAGCTGGTACAATACATGCAAACTCTCGCCTCTGTCAGCGACCGGATTACAATTGAAGACCGCGGGAATACCTTTGAGGACCGGCCCCTGATCCTGCTGAAGATTACCGCGCCGGAAAACCACAACCGCCTGGACGAAATTCGCCGGCAACACATTGCCCTTACCGAGCCGGGTGCCGGGTCTCTGGACCTGGACAATATGCCCGTGGTGGTCTACCAGGGTTTCTCTGTTCACGGGAACGAACCCAGCGGGTCCAATGCGTCGCTGGCCTATGCCTATTACCTGGCGGCTGCCCAGGGACCGGAAATCGAGGACATGCTTCGCAACACGGTAATTTTGCTGGATCCGAGCTTCAACCCGGACGGGTTGCAACGCTTTGCCTACTGGGCCAACACCAACCGCAGCATGAACCTGAACCCGGACGAAAACGAACGGGAATACCACGAGGTCTGGCCGGGGGGCCGCACCAACCATTACTGGTTCGACATCAACCGTGACTGGTTGCCCGTACAGCTCCCGGAAAGCCGTGCCCGCATTGAGACCTTCCACGATTGGAAACCAAACATCCTGACGGACCACCACGAGATGGGCACCAACAGTACCTTCTTCTTCCAGCCGGGGGAACCTTCGCGGGTCCATCCCCTGACGCCCAGCCAGAACCAGGAACTCACGGCCGAAATCGGGACCTACCACATCCGGGCGCTGAACCGGATCGGGTCGCTGTACTATTCGGAAGAAGATTACGACGACTACTACTACGGTAAGGGATCCACTTTTCCCGATATAAACGGGAGCATCGGCATCCTCTTTGAACAGGCCAGTTCCCGCGGCCACGTGCAGGAGAGCGACAACGGGTTGCTCACCTTCCCTTTTACGATACGCAACCAGTTCACGACGGCGCTTTCCACCATCGAGGCGGCCCGGAACATGCGGACAAAATTGCTGGATTACCAGCGAGGTTTCTACGCAGGGCTGCGTGAAGAAAATAACCGGGGGGGCTACGTTTTCGGCGACTCCAAGGACGGTGCGAAGGCGCGCCACCTGGCGGAAATCCTTCGCCGCCACCGGATCGAGGTGCGCCCCATCAGCGGGCAGCAGACCATCGGCGGGAAAACCTATACGGAGGGCCACGGGTACGTGGTTCCGCTGCAACAGCAGAATCCGCAGCTTATCCGGGCGATGTTTGAAACGAGGACTTCATTCACAGACAGCCTCTTCTACGACGTTTCCGCCTGGACATTCCCGCTTTCTTTCAACCTGGATTACTCCCGGGTCAGCAGCCTGCCGGATTCCGGGGAGCCAATTGCCGATTTGCCTCCCCTGGGCGGGGGCGTGGACAGCCGGAGCGAATATGCCTACCTGTTCGAATGGCACGAATACTATACCCCCAAACTCCTGAACACGATCCTAAGCAAGGGGCTGCGCGCCAAAGTGGCCCGGGAACCCTTTACCCTGGAAGGCCGGGAATTTGACTACGGTACCATCCTGGTACCGGCCCGGAACCAGTCCATGGATCCCGGCGCCATCTACGACCTGCTGCGCGACGCGGCATCGGGAAGCGGGGTTTCCGTCTATGCCGCCAACACGGGGCATACGGTGGGTATTGACCTAGGGAGCCGGGAATTCGAAGCGCTGAAACCCCAAAAGGTAGCCATCCTGGTGGGAGACGGTATCCGTTCCTACGACGCAGGGGAAATCTGGCACCTTTTCGATACCCGCTACCAGATGAAACTCACCAAGATCGACACAGACTACCTGGGCAGGGCCGACCTGAGCAGCTACACGGACATTATTATCCCCAGTTCATGGGGCTCAGGCGCCATCGGGGAAGGAGCCACGAAAGCCCTGAAAGAATGGGTCCGCGAAGGGGGGACGCTCATCGGGTACCGGAATGTGGCAAACTGGTTCAACTCCCAGGAATTTATGAAGCTGAACTTCCGGAAAGATTCCACCCTGCAGGCCAAAAACCTGCGGTTTGACCAACGGGATGAATTTTTTGGTGCCCAGGTGACCGGGGGTGCCATATTTGAAGCCCGGCTGGACCGGTCGCACCCTGTAAGCTGGGGGTACAAGAACAACCGGCTCCCCCTGTTCCGCAATACAAATATCTACCTGGATCCGGAAAAAAACAGTTTTGACAATCCAATCCGCTATACGGACGACCCGCTGCTCAGCGGGTATATCTCCGAGGAGAATGCTGCCCTGATCGCGGGGAGTGTCCCCTTTAAGGTAAATCGTATGGGACAGGGCCGGGTGATCCTGTTTACGGACAACACGAATTTCCGCGCCTTTTGGTACGGGACCAACAAGCTGCTGATGAACGCCATCTTCTTCGGCCACATCATGTAGGGCAGGGGAACCGGTGGAAACGTACCGTCAGCGGAATTTGACGTACAGCAAATTGAACAGGAAGAGCCCAGGGAGGATCCAGTATGCCTGTGGGGGAGCGCCCGAGAGGGCAAAAGCTGCAGCGAGGAGCCCCAGGTAGATCGGGAAAGCGAGCAGGGCAAAGAGAAACCGGAAGGTGCTCAGGAACTCAGGTTCCCAGACCTTGTTCGCCGCAATCCAGCGCCATAGCAGCCAGGCCGGCAGGTTCAGCGCACGGAACAGGAAATCCCAGCTGCGGTAGAAGCCGCCTTCCCGCCTGGGTCGTGTAGGTATTTCCGCGGTCTTTCCCGACAGCCGGTCGTTGATCGGACCAGGCAACAGCCAGTCCGGAGAATCGGGTTCGAGGTCCCCCAGGGTAGCCTCGTAATCGCAGCCCGGTGGGATGTGGGTGGTGAGCTGTTTCAGCCGGGAGCTGACCGCCGATTTCATTTCCCGGGATACCCGCTGCAGGTCCCCCGATTTCAGGAAGGAGGCTGCAGGGATCGCCTCCCCGAAATAACAGGCTACCCGGTCCGGGAAGCCCGCCGCCCGGTGGTAATTGAATCCAACCGGCACCAATTGCAGCCCCGTATCCGGATAC
>CAXQQM010000230.1:0-5122 GCA_964226055.1 Robiginitalea sp.
CGTGACATACCTGGCGGGCCGGATCCTTCTACCCAACCTTAAAAACTCCTGAACCATGTTTCCATACCGACGCAACCGGCGCCTGCGCGCTTCCGAATCTCTGCGGAGCCTGATCCGGGAGACTTCCCTGTCGCCCGACGATTTTATCGTGCCCCTGTTTATTGCCGAAGGGAAGGGCCTGCGGGAGGAAATCCCTTCCATGCCGGGATATTTCCGGATAAGCCTGGACGTGTTGAGCGGGGAGGCGCGCGAGCTTTGGTCCATGGGCCTGAAGGCGGTCTTACTGTTTGTCAAAGTGCCGGACGATTTAAAAGACAACCGGGGCACCGAAGCCCTGAACCCCGACGGGCTGATGCAGCGGGCCATCCGCACTGTCAAGGATGCCTGCCCGGAGATGGCGGTTCTTACCGATGTTGCCCTGGACCCTTATTCGGAATTCGGCCATGACGGGATAGTGCAGGACGGCCGGATCGCAAACGATGCCACCGTAGAGGTGTTGGCCGCTATGTCGGTTTCCCACGCGGCAGCCGGGGCCGACCTGGTGGCCCCGAGCGATATGATGGACGGACGGGTGCGGGGCATCCGGGAAGCCCTGGACGGATCCGGGTACACGGACGCGGGCATTATGAGTTACAGCGCCAAATACGCGAGCGCGTTTTACGGGCCTTTCCGGGATGCCCTGGACTCCGCTCCCGTTTCCGAATCCGGAATACCCGCGGATAAGAAAACCTATCAAATGGATCCCGCCAACCGGCAGGAAGCCTTGCGGGAGACCCGGATGGATGTGGAAGAGGGTGCGGATATCGTGATGGTGAAGCCCGGTTTGTGCTACCTGGATATCGTAAGGGAGATCCGAAATGCGGTGGATATCCCGGTGGCCGTTTACCAGGTTTCCGGGGAATACGCCATGGTGAAGGCCGCAGCCGAAAAGGGATGGTTGGAACACGATGCGGTGATGCTGGAACAGTTGCTGGCGATAAAACGGGCCGGGGCAGACCTGATCGCCTCCTATTTTGCCCGGGAAGCCGTGGCCCTGCTGCGATAGGGTATTGCATCCTCCTGAAGGGACCCTGTATCCTCCTGATAGGCTACTGCATGCTATGGACAGGCTGCTGCATGCTCCGGACAGGCGGCTGCAATCTTTTTATAACGGCATGTATCTCCTTGAATTAGAATATTTTATGCGAAAATACAGCTATATACTTTTATTTATACTGATTGGTATGGATGTGCTGCCCCAGGCGCAACAACCGGGAAGCCAGCCCCCCCCGCCCGGTTTGCCCGAAGGCTCCCTGGCCGCCCATGGCGTGGATTCGGCGGCCCTCCACCATCGCGTGGATTCCCTGGTGCATCTGGGAATCGAATCCGAGGCGTTCCCCGGTGCCCAGGTGCTGGTGGCCTACCAGGGGAAAAAGGTTTTCCACAAGGCCTACGGGTTTCATACGTATGACAGCCTCTGGCCCACCCGGGAGTCCGATGTGTACGACCTGGCTTCCGTGACGAAGATCGCAGCGGCCCTGCCGGCCCTGATGAAACTCACCGGGGAGGGCCAACTGGACCTGGATGCCCCCTTCAGCGATTACTGGCGCCCGTGGAAGCGTCGGCGCGACAAGCGCGACCTGACCCTCAGGGAAATCCTGGCGCATCAGGCGGGGTTGGAACCCTATATCGTCTTCCTTTCCGATGTCCGTTCCGGCAAGGGGCTCCGGCGCCGCTTTGTGCGGGAATCCCCCTCTGCGGGATTCCGGCGGGAAGCCTACCCGGATCGCTATGTCCGGAACCGGTTCGTGCGCAAAATGTACCGGAAAATCAACCGTTCCGAAGTATCCGAGCAAAAAACCTATCGGTATTCCGGCCTGGCCTTCCTGTTGTTTCCGCAGTTGGTGGAAGACGTTTCCGGGGAGCCCTTTGATTCATACCTCCGGCAGCATATCTATGGCCCACTGGGCCTGGACCACCTCGGGTTCCTCCCCGCCCGCCGCCTTCCCGGGGCGGTGGTGGTGCCTACGGAGGCCGACAGCATCTTCCGCAATGACCTCACCCGGGGCTGGGTCCACGACGAAAATGCCGCCCTGATGGGTGGGGTTTCCGGCAATGCCGGCTTATTCGGCACGGCTGCCGACCTGGGGGTGCTCATGGAGTGCTATGCGAATTTCGGGGTATACCGGGGCGTCCGCATTTTGGATTCGGCCACCGTCCGGGAATTCGCCCGTGTGCAGTTCCCGGATAATGACAATCGCCGGGGTCTGGGCTTCGACAAGCCCCTTCCGGACAATGCCTCCCTGCCGTTGCAGGAGGCCTATCCGGCCCCCCTGGCCAGTCCCGGGAGTTTCGGGCACAGTGGCTTTACAGGGACATTCGTCTGGGCCGATCCTGAAAACCAATTGGTATTTATTTTTCTTTCCAACCGGGTGTACCCCAGCCGTGACCACCGGCAGCTCTATGAACTCGGCCTGCGAAAACGACTCCAGCAAGTCTTTTATGAGGCACTAATTTCATCGCCCTGAACGGCAGCGGCACCGCAATTTTTGTATCTTAGACGCTATATCGCACATCCATGGGATTACTCCTTTTCTACGCCTTTATCTCTATATTTTTCTCATTTCTGTGCTCGATCCTGGAGGCGGTCCTGCTTTCGGTTACCCCGACATTTATCAATGTAAAGAAAAAAGCAGGCAAGGGCTACGCCCTGACCCTGGAAGCACTCAAGAAGGACGTCGACAAACCGCTCATCGCCATCCTGACGCTCAATACCGTTGCCCACACCGTAGGAGCCATCCTGGTAGGGGTACAGGCAAAAGTGGCCTATGCTGAGCGATATGGGCAGGAAAGTGTGGAAATCCTCGGGGTGGCCTTTACAGAAGACCTGATGGTGGGGGTGGTATCTACCGTGATGACTATCCTGATCCTGGTGGCTTCCGAGATCATTCCTAAAACCATCGGGGCCACTTACTGGAAACAACTGGCCAATATCTCCAGCCAAATCCTCAAAGGAATGGTCTGGATCCTGCGGATTACCGGCCTGCTTTGGATCCTGCAACTTTTTACGCGCCTTATCGGCAAGGGGAAGCACCAAAGCATCCTGAGCCGGGAGGATTTTACCGCCATGGCCGATGTGGCCCACGAGGAAGGGGTATTTGAGGAATCGGAATCCAAGGTGATCAAAAACCTGCTTCAATTTGAAGAAATCCTGGTCAAAGATATTATGACCCCGCGGGCGGTAATGCTGATTGCCCCGGAAGACCAGACCGTGGAAGAGTTTTTCCGCAACAACCCGAAACTGCGCTTCTCGCGCATACCGGTTTATCGGGAGCGGGTAGATACCATTAGCGGGTTTGTACTCAAGGACAATGTCCTGGAGGCGCTCATCAATGAAAACGGGGACAAGCCCCTGGCCGACCTGCGGCGCGAATTGCTGATGACCAAACGGGATACGCCCATCCCGCAGCTCTTCGATACGCTGATCCGCAAAAGGGAGCATATCGCCCTGGTGGTGGACGAATACGGTTCGGTAGCCGGGCTGGTGACCATGGAAGACATCATCGAAACCCTTCTCGGGCTGGAAATCATGGACGAGAGCGACAACGTGGAGGACCTGCAGCTCCTGGCGCGCAAGAAATGGGAAGACCGGGCCAAGCGCAGCGGCATCATTGAATAGGTGCAGCAGGAGTCCGCGGATACCGGTGTATACCGACGTCGGCCCAGGTAATAGTGCCTAAGCAAAGCCCCGGTTTTCCGCATGAGACAAAGGGGCATAACAACAAGAATCTTAGCGCAATAGCGAATATAACGAAAGGTATATGGAAGAAGCGGTGATCCATACCCCGCTGGGGACGGTGCACATCGAAGGTGGGCCCGCCGGAATCCGCTCCATCCGGATCGGGGACCGCAGAAACGTTCCCGAAGCGGTGCCGCCCCCCCTGGAACCGGTTTGCGGGCAGTTGCGGTAATACTTTGACGGGGAGCGCAAGCGCTTTGAACTGCCTATGGACCCCGTGGGGTCGGACTTCCAGAAAACAGTATGGAAAGCCCTGGGGGAAATCCCCTATGGGAAGACGATTTCCTATATGGACCTGGCCAAAAAACTGGGCGACCCGAAGGCGATCCGGGCGGTGGCGGCGGCCAATGGAAAAAACCCGCTTTGGGTAGTGGTTCCCTGCCACCGGGTAGTGGGCTCCGACGGGTCGATGACCGGCTATGCCGGGGGCATTCACCGGAAAAAATGGCTGTTGAACCACGAGAGTCAAAACCCGCAGCAAAGCCTGTTCTGAATTTCACCGACCGCCCGGTCGGTAACGCTTCACACAGCTCCAAAACCCGGCGCCTTTTTTGCCTTTTATCGGAGAAATCTTCCATCCGCCTGCCGACATCCCCCGCCGGCGCACCGGGAGCACAACCCAAAACCGACCCGGCGGTCGGTTTTGCCAAATTGGCAGCAATTGGCGGTTTCCCGGGTACAAACTGCCGCGAACCGGCGGGGAAACTCCTGGAAACTCCTCATTTTTGGGAAGGGCCGCTGCTTGAAACTTGCAGGGATTTCGTATTTTTTCGCTAGAATGAAACCGTCAGATGCTCCGTAAAATCCCCTTGAGAAACATCCTCTTCCTGGATATCGAAACGGTTCCCGAAGCCGCATCCTATGACGACCTGTCCGAGGAGGCCCGCGAGTTGTGGGAATTGAAATCCCGATACCGGCGCAAGGAAGAATATACGGCGGCAGAATACTATGAGAACGCGGGTATCTGGGCTGAATTTGGGAAGATCATCTGTATTTCTGCAGGTTATTTTACCGGGAGCGGGAAACAGCGGGAATTCCGGATCCGCAGCTTTACCGGCGAGGAAGAGGGGCTGCTCCGGGATTTTGGCGGTTTGCTGGAAGAACATTTCAGTAGCTCAGGGAAAATGCTCTGTGCCCACAACGGGAAGGAATTCGACTTCCCCTACCTGGCGCGGCGTATGCTTATCCACGGCATTCCACTCCCCCCAAGCCTGAACCTCTTCGGGAAGAAACCCTGGGAGATCCCGCATTTGGATACCATGGAACTATGGAAATTCGGCGATTTTAAACATTATACCTCGCTTCGGCTGATGGCCCATGTATTGGGGATCCCTTCGCCCAAAG
>CAXQQM010000231.1:0-3868 GCA_964226055.1 Robiginitalea sp.
GCTCCTTTTACGGGGAAGCCATCGTATTCCCGCCCAAGGACAAAAGCTTTGCACGCTACGCGATCGGCGGCCTTATTTTCGGTTTGGGCTGGGCGCTGGCCGGGGCCTGCCCGGGCCCTATCTTCACCCTGGCCGGTGCGGGCTTCCTGCCCATCCTGGTGGTATTCCTGGGGGCGATGCTGGGCACGTGGCTGTATGGGTTGCTGCGGGACAAGCTGCCGCATTGATCCCGCGACATAACGGGAAGGTTCCATATTCGCGGATCAGGGGTATTCGGTAATTCTTTATCTTAGGGAGCTAAACTACGTCCAACTATGAAGAAATTCTGCGCCGGAATCCTGATCATTTTACTGGCTCCATTTGCCCCGTTGGAAGCCCAGATGCCATCGCCTTACAGCAAAGAGATGTTTGTGAGTGCAGCCGATTCCCTCCCCTACCGCAAATTACTCCCGGCCGGTTTTCAGGCCGACAAACAATACCCGCTTGTCCTGTTCCTGCACGGGGGAGGGGAACGCGGATCAGACAATGAAAAGCAACTCACCCACGGCAGCAACTTGTTTACAAGCCCGATCAACCGCTCGGCCTTTCCTGCCATTGTCCTGGCCCCCCAGTGCGCAACTGGCGATTATTGGGCCCAGGTAGAAGTCGATCGGTCATCCTATCCCATCGGACTCGACTTCCAATACGATAAGGGGCCTACCCGGTCCCTGGGCCTGGTGATGGAGCTGCTGGATTCATACCGCGGATTGCCGTATGTGGACAACACGAGAATCTATATTATGGGCCTCTCCATGGGGGGTATGGGGACCTTTGAATTATTGCACCGCCTCCCGGATGTCTTTGCGGCAGCCGTACCCATTTGCGGGGCCGGCGACCCGGAAACCGTGGCGGGTTATGCGGATAAGGTACCCCTCTGGATCTTTCACGGGGCTGTCGACCAGGTGGTGGCCCCGGAACACTCCCTGCAAATGGTCAATAAGCTATTCGATGCGGGAGCCCGGCCGGGGTTCACGCTTTACGATCGGGTGAACCACAATAGCTGGGATTACGCCTTTGCCGAACCGGAATTGCTGCCCTGGCTTTTTTCGCATAAAAAATGAGAAAGTCACTTCGACCCCTGACCCTGCTGTTCTTCTCAACGGCTTTCCTGGTGGGTAGTCCAATGGCCAACTCCCAGGAGCTAACCGCCATGTCCTACAACATCCGCTACGACAACCCTGCGGACGGCCGCGACAGCTGGGATCAGCGGAAGGAATTTCTCATCGCCCAAATCTCCTACCACTCCCCGGACGTGCTTGGGACCCAGGAAGGGCTCCTCCACCAGTTGCGGGATATGGATGAGGCCCTGGAAGGATATGCATTTTTCGGCAAAGGCCGGGACCAGGGAGACGACCAGGGGGAGCACACGGCAGTGTTCTACAACACCGGGCAACTGGAGCTGCTGGAGGAGGAAACGTTCTGGCTCTCCGAAACCCCGGAGGTACCCTCCAAGGGCTGGGATGCTGCCCTGAACCGCGTTTGCACCTACGGCAGGTTCAGGCACCGGCCCAGCGGTCGGGAATTTTACCTGTTCAATACGCATTTCGACCACGTGGGGGAGGCAGCCCGCAGGGAAAGCGTCAGTTTGATCCTTCGGCAGATAGCCCGGGTAAACAGCGCAGGGCTCCCGGTAGTGCTGATGGGCGACCTGAACCTGGAACCGGATTCGGCCCCCATCCGCCAGCTCGCCAATTCCATGGACGATGCCTTTACCCTGGCCGGGCAGGCCGCCTATGGCCCGCCGGGTACCTTCAACGGGTTCGATTGTACCCAACCGGTTACCCGCCGTATCGATTATATCTTTACCGGCCCCGGGGATTTCACGGTCCGCAGCCATGCCATCCTCTCGGAGTTCACCGGCCTCGGGTTCCCGTCGGACCACTTCCCCGTCCTGGCACGCCTGGAATTTTCGGAGTAATCCCCGACTTTATCGCAGGAGGATAAGGACGGCACCCGCTGCGGTCAGGATGAGGATCAACCGGCGGAAAAAGCCTTCACGGATCCGGCGGACCAGCCAGATACCGGTGAGCAGGCCAAGTGCCAGTCCGGGCAGGAGGCCCAGGCTGATTTTCAGGGCCTCTGCATCGATCGTTTTCCAGACGAAGATGTGGAAGGGGAGCTTAAAGACATTGATGATCAGGAAGAGCCAGGCGGCCGTGCCGATGAATTCGTTTTTCGGGAGGCGCATGGCCAGGAAGTAGATATTGGAAAATGCACCCGCCAGGTTTCCAATCATGGTGGTAAAACCGGCGAGGATCCCTACGAAGCCGCCAAAGGCCCAATGGGTGGGGACGCGCTTGGACTTCCTGAGGTCCCACCAGGCCATCACCCCCACGCTCCCGATGATGATGGCGGCCATGGCCCATTTAAACAGTGTTTCGGGCAGGTCCTTCCCCACCCAGACCCCGATCAGGATCCCCCCGATCATCCAGGGGAGGAACTTGACGATGTAAGACCAGCGGGTATGGCGGTGGTAATAGATGACGGCAAAGATATCGCCGACCACCAAAATGGGGACCAGCAGGCCCGTGGATTGGCGCGCCCCCAGGGCCAGGGCGAGTACGGTCACCGACAGGACGGCGGTGCCTTTGATGCCTGCTTTGGAGAGCCCCTGGATAAAAATCGCCAGCAGGGCGAGCAACCAGGCGGTGAGGGTCAGATCGGAAAAGAGGAGGTCCTGGGGCATTGGTTGGTGCAAGTACCTCAAAGGTATCCCAAAAAATAATATATTTAGCCCTAACCATAACCAAACTATGCAGCTCAGCTCCCTGGATTACGCCCTGATCATCGGGTTCTTCGCAATCGTACTGACCATCGGGATCGTCGTTTCCAAACGGTCCGGCAAAAACACCGCAGAGTATTTCCTTTCCGGCCGCAGCATGCCCTGGTGGCTCCTGGGGTTTTCGATGGTAGCCACCACCTTTTCCACGGATACCCCGAACCTGGTGACGGACATCGTCCGGAACAACGGGGTTTCCGGCAACTGGGTCTGGTGGGCCTTTTTGCTCACAGGCCTCCTCACGGTTTTCGTCTATGCGAAGCTCTGGCGGAAATCCGAGGTGCTCACCGACATGGAGTTTTACGAACTCCGATACGGGGGGAAACCGGCGAAATTCCTGCGGGGTTTCCGGTCGATCTACCTCGGGCTGTTTTTCAACATCATCACCCTGGCGGCCGTCCACCTGGCGGCCATCAAAATCGGCGGGATCATGCTCGGGCTGTCTTCCGTACAGACCCTCCGAATCGGTGGGGTCATCACGGTGACTTTCAGTGCCATCGGGGGCTTTCGCGGGGTAGTCTACACGGATTTCGTGTTGTTTTTCGCTGCGATGATCGGGGCTATTTGGGCCTCGTACTACCTGGTAAACCTGCCCGAAGTGGGCGGGATTACCCAGCTGATCAACCACGAGAACGTGGCCGGAAAACTGTCCATCCTGCCGGATTTCTCGGACACCGAAGCCCTGATTGCCATTTTGATCATCCCGCTGGCCGTACAGTGGTGGAGCTCCTGGTACCCGGGGGCCGAACCTGGGGGCGGGGGGTATATTGCCCAGCGGATGCTGGCTGCCAAGAACGAGAACCACGCCGTGGCCTCTACCTTCTTTTTCAATATCATGCACTATGCGCTCCGGCCCTGGCCCTGGATCCTCGTTGCCCTGGCCTCCCTGGTGGTCTATCCGGATGTGGCCTCCATCCACGAGGCCTTCCCCCATATCGAGGAGAGCAAGCTGGGCCACGACCTGGCGTACTCCGCCATGCTCACCAAATTGCCCAGCGGCCTGCTGGGCCTCGTCCTGGCCTCCCTGGGCGCTGCGTATATGAGCACGAT
>CAXQQM010000232.1:0-27673 GCA_964226055.1 Robiginitalea sp.
CAGAATCTGAGACCGATGGAGATGGTGACGGGATTACCAATGATCTGGATCAGTGCCCGGGAACACCGGAAGAGGAAAGTGTAGACGAGAATGGCTGTTCCGATAGTCAGAAAGATTCCGACGGTGATGGAGTTCAGGATCAGGATGACCTATGCCCCAATACCCCCAACGGAGCTACAGTGGACGCCAATGGATGCGCCGACTCCCAGAAAGATAGCGATAATGACGGGGTTAACGACAGTAACGATGATTGCCCGAATACCCCTAACGGAGAATCAGTTGATGCCAATGGATGTTCGGACAGCCAAAAAGACTCTGATGCCGATGGCGTAACCGATGATCGGGATAATTGTTCTGGCACACCCGCCGGAGAGTCCGTAGATGCCAACGGCTGTTCGGATAGTCAAAAGGACTCAGACAATGATGGCGTTAGCAATGACATGGATCAATGCCCCGGAACACCAACTGGGGAAACAGTAAATTCCGAGGGGTGCTCAGAAAGTCAGATCGACGATGATGGAGATGGCGTCCCCAACAGCCAGGACCAATGTCCCGACACCGCCCCCGGATCAACAGTTGATGCAAATGGCTGCTCGCCTAGCCAAAGTGATAATGACCCTCCCAGTATTACTAATATTGAGGTGACCAACATTACCGAAACATCCTTCACCGTGGATTGGAGGCTCAATGAAGGAAGCAAAGGGTATATCCGGTTTGGGACAGCCTCAGGGGTTTATGTGGGATCATCCAACATCGAAAACAGCTTCCTTACCCGGCATATTCAAACCGTCGGAGGTAACAACCCTTTCCCACTTAATCCAAATACCACCTACTACTGGCAAATCTATGTGGAAGATCAGTATGGGAATACAGACTTCTCTCCAGAATATTCTACCAAGACTCTAGAATCGCAAGGGACCGATCAACGGCCGTTTATATATAGGGAATACTATGTTAGTGGAATAAATGGGGAAGATTCTTACTATCCCTATACCGCCAGAATTTCGACTGATCCTACATACGCTTATAACTATACTGTAGATTGGGGCGATGGAAATATTGTAGAGAACGTAACTGGCGATATTTCTCACACATACGAAGAGGTAAAAGAGGAATATGAGATCAAAATTAATGGTGTGTTTCCAAAATTTCGTGCTGCATGGGCCAACCCAGGAAACTGGATAGTAACGGAAATCATTCAGTGGGGAGATATAGAGTGGTTAAGCTTCGAAGAAAGTTTTATGAGATCTGGATTCAAAATATCAGCGGTTGACACTCCTGATTTGACCAATTGTGTGAGTTTACGAAATACTTTCAGAGAATCTGAGGGAATCTATAATTCATCAATCCTCAATTGGGATGTTAGTAATATTGAAGATATGTCATTTACCTTCCATACCTCTGGCTTTAATAAGGATATTTCTAATTGGGATGTAAGTAATGTAACTAATATGTCATTTATGTTTGCCGGAGGATGGAAAAATGGATTCGTCCCAAATGGAGATATTTATAGAAATTTTTTCAATCAGGATATTTCAAATTGGAACGTAAGTAATGTCACCAATATGTCGCATATGTTTGCAAGTAGTTCCTTTAATCAAAACATCTCGGCATGGGATGTAGGAAACGTGACAGACATGTCTCATATGTTCTCTAATGGCCCTTTTAATCAAAATATATCCAGTTGGAATGTTTCCAAAGTTGAGAATATGTCATTTATGTTTTCAGGTCAGGACTATCTAGAATATGAGTCCCTTTATTCCAAGTTCGATCAGCCTATAGGTTCATGGGATGTAAGTAACGTGGGAGATATGTCTGGAATGTTCTTGGACAATGAAGTTTTCAATCAAGATATCTCCAACTGGAACGTAGTAAATGTAAATGACATGCAAGAAATGTTTTTCAATGCAACATCATTCAATCAAAATCTATCATCCTGGATGGTGAATGGAGTTATGCAATGTTCATCGTTCAGTAATGGAGCAACTTCTTGGTCTGAGCCCAAGCCTGTTTTTACCAATTGTAATCCGAATTAAGTTCGTCAGTTTAAAGGTAATTAATCACATTAGTCCTTCTCGATTTCATTTAACTAACATGAAAAATTAACTGGTTGAGTCAATATATTCTAACTTTCGACTCATTCGCCCACTTCAACCAGAAACCCCAAATCCCCTATCTGCAATCAAAAGTAACCTCCTTTTCAGTAGGCGAGAGATAGACCGTATCCCGGGATTCAATGCAAATCCGCTCTTTGCGAACCTCTTTTTCGAGCAGATAATTATCCGGATCTTCAGGGTCAGTTACAAAAGTTTGAACGGTACAATCGCATCGTTCATATTCGTTCGGGTCACATATAGCAGCCAGGCTGAGAACAAAAAAACAGAGCGTGTAAGTGATGATTTTCATGCAAATATAATCAGCCCTGAAACTAACTTGTTATGAACATATAATCATTAAGTCATCATTAAATCCTCCCCCTCTCACCCCATTTCCCCCACACTTCATCGAAAATTCCGCCCTCCCGGCAGGTTTGGCCCGGCTCTGGATTGTTTCCTAATCAAAACCCTCAAATACTAGCGTTATGGAAACTGTATCTCTTATCCGCGAAATCTACCAGGAAGCCTTCCGCAACCTGGGAAACTATATCGTACGCAACTACCTGAAGCTGTTTGCCTGGTTCAGCCTGGCGATGTTCTTTGTAGTGCTATACGCCTTTATCTTCAGGCTGGCCACCGGATTTGCCTTTGATTAAACCCCAGAAACACCTGCTTTAAGGAGCCGGATTCTTCCTATCTTTCGGGAAATAAATCACCATTGAAAGCATTCGATATCCACTCCGAACCCCAGGAGATCTCCGCCTTCCTGTCCGGCCTGGGCTGGCTGGAAGACGGGGAGTCGGTCCGGGAAGTTTCCCTGGCCGGGGAAGGCAATATGAACGTGGTCCTGCGGCTTGCGACCAACCGGCGCTCCCTGGTCCTGAAGCAGTCCCGTCCCTATGTCCAGAAATACCCGGACATCCCGGCCCCGGCCGGACGGATTGGGACGGAATACCGCTTTTACCGGGAGGTGCAGGGAGCAGGCATCGGGGAGCACCTGCCGGCCATTTACGGCTTTCACGAACCGTCCCACCTGATGTTGATGGAAGACCTGGGCGAGGCCGAAGACATGACCTTCCTCTACCGGACCCGGCAACCCAGCCCGGATACGATGCAGGCCCTGACCGGAGCCCTGGCCCGGATCCACGCCTGCACCCTCCCACCGGACTACCCGGACAACCTGGAACTCCGCCAACTCAACCACCAACATATCTTTGTCCTGCCTTTCCAAAAAGACAATGGCTTCTCCCTGGACGACGTCCAGCCCGGCCTGGCCGCCCTGGCGGCCCCCTATATCTCAGACGGGGACCTGAAAGCACAAATTACCGAACTCGGCGAGCGCTACCTCAGCCAGGGCGATACGCTACTGCACGGCGATTACTACCCCGGGAGCTGGCTGAAGGCAGAGGGCAATGCGTACATCATCGACCCGGAATTCAGCTTTGCGGGCTTCCCCGAATTTGACCTGGGAGTGATGGCCGCCCACCTGGTGATGGCTACCGGAGATCCCGACGCATGGCGCCGGGTGCTCGACACCTATCCGAAACCCGCCGACCCCCAGCTCACGGGCCGGGTAGCTGGTACGGAAATACTGCGCAGGCTGATCGGCCTGGCCCAGCTTCCCATGGAACGGACCCTGGACGAAAAACACAACCTGCTGGAGACGGCCCGCAAACTCGTACTGGATGAAAAATAGGACAGGAAGTACCCGCATCGCATTTTGCACGCTCTCGGCCCTCCTCGCGATGGCCGCCTGCAAAACCGATCCCGAAACCCAGAGGGACATCCCGTCGCCGATAAAATCATCCTACGGCAGCCAGATCGGGATGCCGGACTCCCTGGAATATTACGACAAGGTCCTCGGCGCCCTGGCGGGTTCGGCCATCGGGGATGCCATGGGGGCTTCCACGGAGATGTGGCACCGGGCAGATATCCGCAGGACGTACGGTTATATCCGGGGGATCACCCCGGCCATCCGGCCCCAGTCGCCCGAAGGGACCTGGGACCACAACCTCCAGGCAGGGGCCACCACGGACGACACCCGGTGGAAGGCATTGATGGCAGGCTACATTTCAGAGAACCGCAAAGAGCTTGGACCACGGGCATTTGCCAGGATGCTCACCGATTACTACGAAACCGCGGTGACGGACCTGGGAGATGAATCCCTGCTCGAATCGACGGACGCCATCGACAGCACCCTGGAACGCGTGGATTGGATCCGGGAATGGGCACGGGTGGCCCAGGCCTACCAGGCAGGCCCGGAATCCTACAACCTGGCACGCGACCGTTTCTACGGGGGCGACCTGACCTGCGCCGGCATGCTGTACACCCCGGCCCTGGGCCTGGTGGCAGAACACCCGGAGGCCGCCTACCGCATGGCCTACGACCACGCGCTGTTCGACCTGGGATACGCCCGGGACATCTCTGCCCTGGTGGCGGCCATGACCCGGATGGCGATGAACACCCGCCAGACGGATTCCCTGCTGAATACGGCCGTTTTTATCGACCCGTACCGCTTTGAGGACAGCCGGCTGGTGGGGCGGATTTCCCTGACCCTGGCCCTTTCGGCACGCAACTACGTCAAGCGGGCCCGCCTGCTGCGGCCATTGGCTGACAATTTTTCCAGGGATTCCCTCTCACGGCTCGTTCCCCCGGGCTACCCGGAGGGACCGGAGGGCTGGCGGCAGCAGGAATTTATCTATGCCAGCCTGGAGCGCGACCAGAAGGCCCACGCCTTCCACGCGGGGGAAATCTGGCAGATTTTGGTTGCCAGCCTGGAATTCGGCCAGGGCGACTTTATGAAATCCATGCAATTTATCGTCAACTACGGCAGGGATAACGACACCGTGGCCGCCGTTGCCGGCATGATCCTCGGGGCCCAGCTGGGGTTTGAGGCGCTGCCGGAGAGGGAACGCCAACTCGTGCTGCGGTTCAGCAGGGATCAACTGGGCATGGACCTGGAGGCGATGGCGCGGGAAATTTGCGGGCTCGATGCCGGATGGCGCCCCGCTACGCCCAAACCGGGGCCGCCCGGGTAGCCAGGATACGATGGACCAGTTCCCGGGTCTGGTCCGGGTAATCCATCCGGAGCCGCTCCCCCTGCGTCACCCATGCCTGCAACCGGGGAAGTTCCTTGGCGGACAGGCCGGCGAGTACCGGTACACCCATAGCTTTCAGGGCAGCGGCATTGCATTGTTGTTCCAACTGCGCCCGCATGGGGATGACACAGAGTTTTTTCCCCATAAAAAGGGCTTCAGACGGGGTTTCGAACCCGGCGGCGCTCAGGACCCCCTGGCAGGAAGTAATACTCTCCAGGAAGGCCTGGTTGGAAACAGGCTGAACCGAGACGTTCCCGAAACGGTAGGCGTGGTGACTGTGTTTGGAAAATACCTCCCAGCTAACCGAAGGTATCTCCGAAAGTACGCGGAGAATCCGGCTGTCGGAAAAGGCAGGGAGGTAAACCGTGTAATGGCCCGAGTCGGAAAGCGCAGCATGGCGGATACCGTTGCGGATCACCGGGGTATACATATCCGGTTCATAAGCCTTGAAATGGAAACCGAATTGCCGGGATACCGGTGCATACCGGGATAGGACGAAACGTCCGATGGGGTCTGGCTTTTCCGGTTGGGGAGCGGCAGCCGAAAGGACGGCTGCCTGGTGGCTGACCCCCCAGCAGGGGACCCCCCGAAGCTTGCAGGCCCAGGCCGATACCGGCTCAAAGTCATTGAGCACCAGGTCGTAGTTCGCTACCGGCAACTGGCGGATTTCCCGTTGAAGCCGCATGGAATTGGCCTTGAGGTAGGTCTTCCAATAATCCACCCCACCCTGTTTCCCGAAAATAAAACTCAGGCCGCGGAAACGGAACCTAACCGGGTACGGAAGCGGGATGTCTGCCTGGGTCCCGCTCACGAGTAAATCCAGGGATACCCCCTGGCGAAGTAATTCCGGAACAATGGCCCGGGCCCGGCACCACGGGCCGTTTCCGGTTCCCTGTATGGCGTAAAGGATGCGCATCAATACTTATTCTGCCATGAGCTCCCGGAGGAGTTCGGCGTGTGATTGAGGATGTTCTAAGGCCGCCGGGGCATCGGAATCCTCCCGGGCGCGTTCCTGCAACCGCTCGTCTTCCTCGTACCGGTAGATCCTCCAGGCACCCTGGTCGTATTCCAGGCAGCTCAGGTTCTCAACCCAATCCCCCGAATTCAGGTAAACCACCGAACCTTCCGACGCCTCGATCCGCCGGATAACCGGTTGGTGGATATGCCCGCATACCACATAGTCATACGCGTTCTCTACGGCGATTTCGGCCGCAGTAAGCTCAAAATTATCGATGAATTTAATGGCCGACTTGACGCTGTTCTTGATTCGTTTGGACATGGAGAGTTTTCCGTAGCCCATATTCAGGCTCACATAATTCACCCCGCGGTTCAACAGGATCAAGGCGTCATACCCAATGGCCCCCAACCTGGCGAGCCACTTGGAGTGTTGCATGGTGATATCGAACACATCCCCGTGGAAAAACCAGGCGCGCCTGCCGTCCAGCTCCAGAACCACTTTGTTGACTACCCGGAAGTTTCCCAGGGACGACCCGGCAAATTTTCGAAGCATCTCGTCGTGGTTACCCGTTACATAGTATATCTCAACCCCCCTGGACACCCAGTCTACGAGTTGCCGGATCACTTTCATGTGATCCGGGGGCCAGTACCGCTTGGAGAATTGCCAGATATCGATGATATCCCCGTTGAGGACCACCCGTGCCGGGCGGATGGATTTCATGTAGGCGAGCAGCTCGGTTGCGTGGCACCCGTACGTCCCCAGGTGTACATCGGAAATGACGACGAGCTCGACGTCTCTTTTAGCCATAGAACATATTTCGATAACTTCAATATTCCCATTTTAACATAAACAGGATGTCAATTAGGGATTATTAAAAAGTTTCGGGTCCTTTAAGGTTTTGAAACCAGTGCGCCTGATCCGTTGGCAATTCCCCGGGAATTCCTCCCAACCCTTTACAATTCCACAACCTAAGTTTCACGCCCCCGTAATGGGCCGGAACCAAAAAACAGGGATATTTGGGTCTCATTCAATTGCTAAGCCAGAATTGAGTTAGTTTGGTTAAACCGGTGCCGGGAGGCATCGGTTTTTTTCTGCCCCCTTTTCTACCCTGCCGGATGGGTTACGGATTGTCCCACCAACCGGCTCTGATCCTGCATTTCACCGATAAAATATTCCAATGCCCGAAGTGCTGGGCGATTGCAGGGTGCCGGCCAACTACCCCAATACCCGTTGAAATGCATCTTCCCTGCAATTAATCGGGAGATTTCCGTAGAAAATCCAGAACTCCGGGAATTCCGCAGAAAACTTCAAAGCTTTGTCTCAACCAAATTTTAATCCGTAATAGCCGATTTATGAAAACAGTTTTACTCCTGAAAGAAATTTACCTGGAAGCTTTTAAAAACCTCGGAAACCTGATTGTCCGCAATTACTTCCGCGCTTTTGCCTGGTTTAGTTTCGTCATGTTCTGCGTGGTCCTCTATGCCTTTTTATTCCGCCTCTGGACGGGATTCCCCTTTGACTAGGCCGCCAGAACCCGCAGCCTGAACAACTGCAGGGAATACCATACCGCATTTACGGGAACACTATACGATTATGAAAGACAATTTGTACCTGGGGAAATTGTTCCGGTTCGGGACATTCCTCTATAGAAACCGCACTCCGATCCTATTCTGGCTTTACATCCTGGCGATGATGGCCTATGCCTACCGCTGGATGCCTGAATAAGGCTTCCCGGACCCTTGGGGTCAGGAAGTCCGAACCGGGGTGATTTCACCTGGAAAGACCTCCTTTTCCAGAAGAATAACCAGTATATTTGGTGCAGCCAAAAAGCTGCTGTCCCGGCCGGGAGGCAGCCCTGAAAACGAAACGCTGGTGTCCCGAAAATCCGAACAGGCCCTGCTTATTTTCACCCGCAATCCCGAACGCGGAAAATGCAAGACCCGACTGGCTGCAACCGTCGGGGACGACGCCGCGCTAAACATCTACACCTTCCTCCTCCGGCATACGGCCGCCTTGTGCAAGCGCCTGCCGGACACCGACAAATTTGTTTATTACAGTGAATACCTGGGCGACGGCAAGCTCTGGGACCCGGCGGTTTTTGAGCCCCGCATCCAGGAGGGCCCGGACCTGGGCGCGCGTATGGAACACGCCTTCCGGACGGCCTTTGACGCCGGGTACCAACGGGTGGTGCTCATTGGCAGCGACCTGTACGACCTGGAGACGGTCGACCTGTCCCGCGCCTTTGAATCGCTCCGGGATTCCCCGGTGGTTATCGGGCCTGCGACGGACGGGGGCTATTACCTGATGGGGCTGACCGGGCCGATGCCGGGGCTCTTCCGCGACAAAGCCTGGGGGACGGACACGGTGCTGCGGGACACGGTGGAAGTGCTCGGGGAAATCCGGCCCCACCTGCTCGAACCCCGAAACGATGTGGATTACTATGAAGATATTGCCGGTATCCCCGCCTTTGAACCCTTCTTAAAAGATATTTCGACCAATGACGGAAAAACAACTCGATAAATCCGTATCCTACCTGAAAGACCGGGGCTTCGACAACCCGGAAATCGGCATCGTGCTCGGCAGCGGCCTCGGCCGGATGGCCGATGAACTGGAAGACTCCCGTGTTGCCCATTACCACAACATCCCGAACTTTCCACTTGCCACGGTGGAGTTCCACAGCGGCAAACTCTTCTGCGGGACCATCCACGGTAAAAAGGCAGTGGTGATGCAGGGGCGTTTCCACCTGTACGAGGGCTACAATTTTTTCGACATCACCTACCCCATCCGGGTCATGGAGCGGCTGGGCATCCGCAAACTGCTGATCTCAAACGCCGCAGGGGCCGTCAACCTGGAATACCAAAAAGGGGATTTGATGCTGATTACCGACCACATCAACCTGCAGGGCGGTTCCCCCCTGGCCTTTAAGAACGTCGCGGATTTCGGGGAGCGGTTTGTCGACATGAGTTGTCCCTATGACCTGGAGATGCAGGGTCGGATCCGGGAGATTGCCAGGGGTACTGATTGTGTTTTGCGGGAAGGGGTATACGCCGCCGTTTTCGGGCCCCAGCTCGAAACGCGGGCCGAATACCGCATGCTGGGCCGCCTGGGCGCAGATGCCGTGGGGATGAGCACCGTGCCCGAAGTGATCGGAGCCAACCACCTGAAAGGACCTGTCGCGGCAAGTTCCGTGATCACCGATCTGGGGGACCCGGACAACCTGGAGCCCGTCAACGTCACGGAGATCCTGGCCGTTGCGGCCCGGGCCGAACCCGGTTTGGTGCGCATCATGAAAGAATTGATCCGGGATATCTGAGCGAGTAGCAACCGAACCTTTGGCGCCACTTTTGCGTATATAATATAAACCCGCAATAAAATGAAACGCGTATTCCTGTTCCTGCCCATCCTGGCCCTGTCTTTTTTCGTTTACGGCCAGGCGGCCACCGCGGCCCCAAATTACCAGGACCCGCCCGGACACGAAGCCTGGGACGAACTGGTGAGCCAGCACGTTTATCCGAACGGCACGGTAAACTACAACGGTTTTGCCCGGGACCGGGAAGCCCTGGATCGCTATATCGACGCCCTGGAAAGTACCCCGCCAGAAGATGCCTGGAGCCGGGAGGAAAAACTGGCCTATTACATCAACCTCTACAATGCGGCCACTATCCGCCTCATCCTGGATAATTTCCCTATTGAGAGCATCATGCGCATCGGGAACCCCTGGGGGCAGAACATCCTCAATATCGGCGGGCAGGCCTACAACCTCAACAACATCGAACACGACATCCTCCGCAAGATGGGGGAACCCCGGATCCATTTCGCCATCAACTGCGCCTCGGCGTCCTGCCCGGTTTTGCAACCCTTTGCCTTTACGGCGGATAAGATGGAGTCCCAACTGGACCGTGCCGCGCGGGAATTCATCAACGACCCCAGCCGGAATGCGATCGGCAGGGATCAGGCGGAGCTTTCAAAAATCTTCAAATGGTACAAAGAGGATTTCACGGAGCCGGCAGGCAGCCTGGTGGCCTACCTGAACCAGTACCTGGAAGAGCCGCTCCCCGAAGATGCAAAAATCGGATACCTCGCCTATGACTGGGCCCTGAACAGGCCTTGAGTTTTCCATTACTTTTATCGGGACCCCCTGTGCAGGGGAAAGGGCTTAACGGTCCTCGTAATCCGCCAGGACCCCTTCACAGATCCAATTGGCCAGGGCCTGCCGGTTGTCCGGATCCAGGATCCGGCGCTGGTCGCGGGCGTTCCGGATATTGCCAATCTCGATAAACGCAGTGGCCGGCAACGTGTTTTTCACCAGATAGAGCGTGCTGCGGTCCTCGAAGGTGCCTGAATAGGTCCGGCCCGGTTGGTAATACGCGTATTTCTCCTGGAAGGTCTTGTGGATGTGTTCGGCGAGTTTCTTGCCGCTCCGGCTCTTGTTGTGGTGGTAGAAGAACACGTCGATATTCTGCCCCTTGCTCCGGCTGTCCACATGGGTGACAATCAGCCGCTGGTGCTTCCCGCGGTTTTCGAGGTAGAGGTTGTTGACCGCCTCCACGCGTTGTTTCAGGCGGGCCAGCTGGTTGAGCGGGATGGGTTGGTCGGGCAGAGCCACTTCGTCGGCATCCATCTCCAGGACACGGTCGTCCCGGATGCCGTCGTCCGGGTCGCGGATAATGATATGCACCGTCGCGCCGTGGGCCAGGAGCTTCCGGGCCAGGCGCAGGGTTACGTCATAGGCGTATTCGTCCTCGGAAATCAGCTTGCCGTTGTACTTGGTCATCGCCCCGGGGTCCGGGCCGCCGTGGCCGGATACCAGGTAAAATACGGCCCCTTCCAGGCGGGTACTCTCCGGGGGGACCTCGGCATATTGCTCCCCAAAAATATCGTACCGCGCAAATGTGGGGACTTCGGCCTCTTCCTCTTCCGGCGACTGCAGGGGGATCAGGTAGGTAGTGCCTTCGTACAGGCTTGTGCCTTCGCCGAGGCGGGGTTCATTCAGCGCGATAAAATCTTCGATGTGGCGGGCGGGATCGGCCCCGTGTTTGCGCAAGAGGGAAAAGATGCCGTCGCCGGGTTCGGCGACTACCTGCAGCGTATCCTGGGCACTGGCCGGCATCCCTGCCAGCCATACTGCGCCTGCGATAAAACAAAGAAACGGACCCCTCATCCCAATTAGCGTTTTACAAAGATTATCAAAAATGCTGCCGAAATGCAAGGGGAATTTCGCCGTGGCTGCCGGGATAATCCTCCCGGCTAACTTCATCGGGCCGCTATCAGAACCGGCCGTAGTATTCGCGGAGTACCTTTTCCGCCGGCTTGTTCTGGGGGGTAAACCGGTTGTCGCCGGGCCCGCCGGAGACCGGGTGGTGGAGGAACCATTTCCAGACGAAGCCGCCAGCAAACCAGGGCTCCTTCCAGAATTCCTCAAACAGGGCCCGCTGGGCTTCCGCCTGGGCCCCCAGGTTGACGCGCTCGTCATTCCGGTCTACCAGCCAGGGTTTTTTGGCCGTAAAGTCCATGCTCCGGTAGCCGTATTCCGTAAAGAGTACCGGGCGGTCGAGTTCCAGGGAGAGCTCCCGGATCTCTGTTTTCCATTTCTGCCAGCCCGCGCGCATCTCCTCGAGCCCCGGGTCCCGGGATTCGGAAAGGGGGAAGTACGCGTCGATGCCGATATAGTCGAGGTCTTCCCAAAAAGGAGTCCGCGTGTATTCGTCCCAGTTGGCCGCATAGGTGAGTTTGCCCCGGTAGCGCTCCCGGATGTCGGCGATCAGGCCATCCCAATAGGCCGGGCGGGCCTTGACGAATTCTTCGAGTTCCGTGCCGATACAGAACATATCGGCCCCTGTTTCCCGGGCCAGGTCGGCGTAGTTGAGGATGAATTCCCGGTAGGACGCCTCGAGACGCTGCCAGTCGGCCTCGGTTTCCATTTCCATATCGCCGGTAAACATCCCCCTCCAGATCCAGAGGTGTGGTTTGATCATCACCCGAATGCCGTTGGCGTGCAACAATTCCACATACTGCCTGGCCCCCATGCGGGTTTCCCCAAACCACTGGCGGTCCGTATCAAAGATGATTTCCGGGGTGTCGGGTTCCCGGATAAACCCATAGGGCATGATGGAGGCGTAATCCGCATTGATGGAGACGATGGCGTCCACATGGGCCTGGCTCGCACGCTCCGGGGAGCCCACAAAGCTGACGCCATTGATCTTTTCGATCTGCTTCCCACTGCATGCGCACAACAGGAACACCCCTAGTATCCATCCAATACACCTCATAATTTGCGAATTAACGACTGCTAAAGATAAGGAATAACAGGCGCTTGCTTCAGCTGCATTTGTTAAGTTCGTAACTTCAACCCGACCAATTGCCCAAACCACACCTGTACCCATGCACATCGTCATCATCGGCAACGGTATTTCAGGGATTACGGCCGCCAGGTTCATCCGCAAGGCTTCCGACCACCGGATAACCGTGATTTCGGCCGAAACCGACCATTTCTTCTCCCGGACGGCCCTGATGTACATCTATATGGGCCACCTGACGTATGAGCAGACCAAGCCCTACGAAGACAGTTTCTGGAAAAAGAACCGGATTGACCTGGTCAATGCCTGGGTGGAGGCCGTGGATCCAGCTGCCAAAACAATCCGGCTCAGCAAAGGGGAAATCATCGGATACGACAAACTCATCCTGGCCACGGGGTCCAAACCCAATAAATTCGGCTGGCCGGGGCAGGACCTCCCCGGGGTGCAGGGGCTCTATTCAAAACAGGACCTGGACAACCTCGAGGCCAACGCCCCGGACAACCGCTCCTGCAAACGGGCCGTCATTGTGGGCGGGGGGCTTATCGGGATCGAACTGGCAGAGATGCTACGCACCCGTGATATCCCGGTGACCTTCCTGGTGAGGGAAAAGAGCTTTTGGAGCGGGGTGCTGCCGGAGGGGGAATCCGCGATGATCAATGAACATATCCGCGAGCACCACATCGACCTGCGCCTGGAGACCAACCTGGTCGAAATCCTCGCTGACGACACCGGGAGGGCACGGGCGGTAACAACCGACCAGGGGGAAACCATCGACTGCGACCTGGTCGGCCTCACCGCCGGGGTGACCCCGAATATCGGATTCCTGGAAGGGAGCGGCATCGAAACCGGAAAAGGGGTCCTGGTAAACCGGTACCTGGAAACAAACCAGCCGGATGTCTACGCCATCGGCGACTGTGCCGAGCAACGCGAGGCCATTGGCAAACGCCGGCCCGTGGAGGCAGTCTGGTATACCGGGCGGATGATGGGCGAGGCAATCGCGCAGACCGTATGCGGCAACCGCAGGGAGTACAAGCCCGGGCACTGGTTCAATTCCGCCAAATTCCTGGACATTGAATACCAGACCTACGGATGGGTGATGAGCGGGAAAAACCGGGGTCCCGGGGAACGTCATTTCCACTGGAGGCACCCCGATAAGAAAATTTGCCTGACCCTGGCCTACGAATCGGAAACCCGGCACTTTTTGGGGGTGAACACCTTCGGTATCCGGATGCGTCACGAGGTATTCGATGCCTGGCTGACGGAACAACGCGGCATTGACGCCGTGGTACGGGACCTCAGGGAGGCTTGTTTTGACCCGGAATTCCACCGGGATTACCACCCGCTCATCGCCCGCGCCTTTAAAGAACACGAACCTGTAAACGCCTGAAATATGCAATCCATGTCCCTGGCCGCCGGCCCGCCAAAAGCCCTGAATATTTCCCAGCGCCTGGCTGTGTTGCTGGGTTTTTCCGGCCTCTTTGTCCTGTTACTTGCCACCCTGGGGGTCTCCTTCCCGAATACCACCGCCTGGCTCACCGCCTCCCTGGCAGCCATTGCTTTGGGGGTTGTCTGGTTCAGCTGGTCGGCCTATGCGGGTCAATCGGCTGGCATTAAAAACGACGGGGTCTGGTTTAAATCGATCTCGGGACGCGGTATCTGGGCCTGGGGCCTGGGCATCCTGCTGACGGGGTTCTATATCGTGCTTTACTTCTACCCGGAATACCTCGGGCTGGTTTCCGACGGGCAAAACCGCGGGCTCGTCGCCCTGTTCGATCCCCTGAGCCGGGCGCTGAGCGGCAACCCGGCCAGCCAGTGGTTTGTCTACGGGGCCCTCTATACCCTGGCGATCCTGGCCTTCGGCATCAAATTCATCTGGAAATACCGGCACAACCGCTATGAAATCCTCCGGACGGTCAGCGTGATGTTTTTCCAGCTGGCGTTCGCCTTCCTGATTCCCGAGATCATGGCCCGCCTCAACGGTGACCTGCCGTATTACGACCTGAAGAATATCTGGCCGCTCAACTACTACAACTTTGAAAGGTACCGCGTCAACGGGTTTATCAGTGCCGGCAATATCGGTTTGGCCATGCTGATCTTCGGGGTACTGTCCATCCTGGTCATCACCCCGGTTCTCACCTATTTCTACGGCAAGCGCTGGTATTGCTCCTGGGTTTGCGGCTGCGGGGGGCTGGCGGAAACTGCCGGCGACCCGTTCCGCCACCTGAGCGACAAAAGCCTCTTTGCCTGGAAGGTGGAGCGGTGGGTCATCCACAGTGTTCTGGTATTCGTCGTACTGATGACCACAGCGGTAATCTATTCGTATCTGGGGCCGGACAATTCCAAATACTGGCTGAGCCGGGGGCAGTTGCTGATCGGGGTTGGCGTGCTGCTGACCGCCGTCTTTGCCTGGGTGATGGCCTTTCGGCGCAAGGAGTTGAAAAAAGACGCCCGCTACGGGGCCGTCGCCTATTTTGTCATTATCCTGGGGTTGCTCGCCTTCCACTGGCTCAGCGACTCCCGCCACGTGTTCCTGTTTAAATCCGAAACCCTGAGGACTACGTACAGCTTCCTGATCGGGAGTATATTTTCAGGGGTGATCGGCACCGGTTTCTACCCCATTTTCGGCAGCCGGGTCTGGTGCCGTTTCGGTTGCCCGATGGCTGCCATCCTGGGCATCCAGCAACGGTTGTTTTCCCGTTTCCGGATCACCACCAACGGCGGCCAGTGCATTTCCTGCGGGAATTGTTCGGCCTATTGCGAGATGGGCATCGACGTGCGTGCCTATGCCCAAAAAGGTGAGAATATCATCCGCGCCAGCTGCGTGGGCTGCGGCATCTGTTCGGCAGTGTGCCCGCGCGGCGTGCTGAAACTCGAAAATGGCCCGCGGGCAGGCCGGATCAACTCCCGGGAGGTACTCCTGGGCAACGACGTGGATTTGATGAAATTGCTCAATGAAAAATAATCCGGAATCCACGCCCAGCCAGGCAGCAGCATCCACGCCTTCGCCTCACAAAATCAGCCTGATCATCCCCGCCCAGAACGAAGCCGACTCGATTGGCAAGGTGCTTGACGAGGTCCCCGACAGCGTTTCCGAAAAAATTGTCGTGGACAACGGCTCCACGGACGACACAGCTGCAGTGGCCCGGAAACACGGGGCCACGGTCTTGTACGAACCGAGAAAAGGCTATGGCTATGCCTGCCTGAAGGGGATTAATTACCTGGGGGAAACATCCAAACCTCCCGACATCGTCGTATTTATGGATGGCGACTATTCCGATTACCCGGAGGAACTCCCGAAAGTCATCGCCCCGATCCTGCAGGATCGATGCGACCTGGTGATCGGGGCCCGCAGCAAGGCGCTTCGGGAACCCGGGTCGATGACGCCGCAACAGGTCTTTGGAAATTGGCTGGCCACGTTTTTGATGCGGCTTTTATTCGGCGCCCGGTTTACAGACCTGGGCCCATTCCGGGCGATACGGTACGAAGCCCTGAAGCGACTGGAGATGGAGGATAAAACGTATGGCTGGACCGTGGAAATGCAGTTGAAAGCCGTCAGGCAAAAGCTCGCATATACCGAGGTACCAGTTCGTTATAAAAAAAGAATTGGGGTCTCCAAAGTGTCCGGTACCGTAAAAGGTAGTATATTTGCCGGCGTTAAAATTTTGGGTTGGATTTTTAAATACAGTATACGATAATGGGAATTGCAATTGCATATGTTATTATTGCCATTTACAGCCTGGCGCTGCTGCTGATCTTTTTCTACAGCCTGTCCCAGCTGAACCTCCTGCTGAACTACCTGGGCTTTAAGCGCCGGAATCAGGAGGCCCCAAAATTCAACCTGCTCGATCCGAAGGAGATTCCCTTTGTGACAATCCAGCTCCCCATCTACAACGAGGAATACGTGGTGGAGCGGCTCCTGGAGAACATCGCCCGGATCGAATACCCCAAGAGCAAACTCGAAATCCAGGTACTGGACGACTCCACGGACGACTCGGTGGACCAGACCGCTTCCATGATCGAAGACCTCCAAAAACAAGGCCTGGACATCCAGCACATCCGGCGTGAAAACCGGGAGGGCTTCAAGGCCGGCGCCCTGAAGGAAGGCCTTAAAATCGCCAAGGGCGACTTCATCGCCATCTTCGATGCGGATTTCCTCCCCGGGACCGACTGGCTCAAGAAAACCGTCATCTATTTCAAGGACGAGGAAATCGGCGTGGTCCAGACCCGCTGGGGCCATATTAACCGGGATTATTCCACGCTGACGAAAATCCAGGCATTTGCCCTGGATGCCCACTTTACCCTGGAGCAGGTTGGCCGCAATTCCAAGGGGCACTTTATCAATTTCAACGGTACAGCCGGGATCTGGCGGAAAGAGTGCATCCTGGATGCGGGTAACTGGGAAGGCGACACGCTTACCGAAGACCTGGACCTCAGTTACCGGGCCCAACTGAAGAACTGGAAATTCAAATACCTGGAAGACGTGGAGACCCCGGCCGAACTGCCGGTGGTGATCAGCGCGGCCCGTTCCCAGCAATTCCGCTGGAACAAGGGCGGGGCGGAGAATTTCCGCAAGACCGTCTGGAATGTCGTCAGGGCCAAAAACATCCCGTTCAAGACCAAGTTCCACGGGGTGATGCACCTGCTGAACAGCTCCATGTTCCTCTGTGTCTTTATCGTGGCCCTGCTGAGTATCCCGATGCTGTATATCAAAAACACCTTCGGCCACCTCGACTGGATCTTTGAGGTGACGAGCTTCTTTATCGTCAGTACGATTATCCTCTTCGTCTGCTACTGGTTTACCTATAAGAGTATCCAGGGGAGCAGTTTTGACAATTTCGTGGACTACATCAAGTTGTTCTTCACTTTCTTCTCCGTAGCCCTCGGGTTTTCCCTCCACAACACGGTGGCGGTACTCGAAGGACACATGGGCAAGCGGTCCGAATTTGTGCGCACCCCAAAGTTCAACATCAACAACCTGACCGATAGCTGGAAGGGGAATAAGTACCTGGCAAAAAAACTATCCCCGAACATGATCCTTGAGTTCGCACTCATGATTTATTTCCTGTTCGGGATGTACAGCGCGATCCCGTTGAATGACTTCGGGCTGTTTCCGTTCCACTTTATGCTGTTCCTGGGCTTCGGCTTTGTATTCTTCAACTCCCTGCTGTCTAAAGCCTAAGGGATCGTCGATAAAAAACACCATGCCGTCCGGGACGCGTCTCCGGGCGGCATTTTTATTTCCACAGCCTTCATGGGGTGGCGAACCGGCCTATGATATCCTGAATATTTTTAGATATTTACGGGGCCAAACCTAAATAACATGACCACCCGGGCCCTGGTTACCTTCTGGAATCTGCACCGGATCCCCATCCTGATGCTCTTATTGAGCATGGGTTTCTATGCGGCCTTCGCCTATGACCTGCAGCGACCCGATTCGGTCAAATTGCTCGGGCTCTACGGCGCGCTTTTCTTCCTTTGCTACAAGCTCATCCAGTTTGAGAAGTGGAATTTCCGCTTCCTGGTGGCCGCCGGCGTACTGTTTCGGCTGGTTTTCCTCCTGGCAATCCCCAACCTATCCCAGGACTTCTACCGGTTCCTATGGGACGGCAGCCTGATGGCGGAGGGGATCAACCCCTATCTGCTCACCCCGGACCAATGGATGGGGCAGGCTTCGATTCCGGTGCCCGGGGCCGCCATACTCCATGAGGGGATGGGCGGGCTCAGTGCCCGTAACTTCAGCAACTACCCGCCGGTCAACCAATACTTCTTCGGGCTGGCGCGCTGGCTGGGAGGCGAATCCCTTACAGGCTCAGTGGTGGGTATCCGGCTGCTGGTGCTTCTGGCCGACCTCGGCATCCTGTATTTCGGCAGGCGCATGCTGCGGCACCTCAACAAGGCGCCCCACCTGATCTTCTGGTATTTCCTGAACCCCCTGGTGATTATTGAATTGACGGGCAACCTGCACTTTGAAGGGGTGATGCTCTTCTTCTTTATCCTGGCTGTTTTCCTTACCATCCGGTACGGCTGGGCCTGGGGGGCGGTGCCCTACGCCCTGTCCATCGGGGTGAAACTCATGCCGCTCATGCTTCTACCCCTGATCCTCCCCCTGTTGGGACTGCGCAGGGCCGCGGGGTTTTACCTGCTTACGGCCGCCGCCCTGGCCGCCCTGTGCTATCCGTTGTATTTTCCGGAATTCCCGGACCATTACCTCCAAACGCTGCGGCTTTGGTTTTCCAACTTTGAATTCAACGCGGGGATCTACAACCTGGCCGAGCATGTAGCCGTCACCCGGGGGGAACGGCCCTGGGAATTTATAGAAGCCTATGGCAGCTACGTCCCCTGGGTGACGGCGGCCACGGCCCTGCTGGTCTGCCTGCACCCCAAAATGCGCGAGGGGCGTTCCTGGTTTACCGGGGCGCTGGCGGTGGTTACGGTCTATTACCTGGCCTCCGCCGTGGTTCACCCCTGGTACCTGACCTTCCCCCTGCTGCTGAGCCTGTTTACCCGGATGCGATACATGATCCTGTGGTCCGCATTGGTCTTCCTCTCCTACGCAGCCTATTCCGGGCCCGCGGTATCCGAGTCCACGGTACTCCTGCTCATTGAATATATTGCGGTAATCGGCTTCTTGATTTACGAAATTGTAAAATACCGGAGGGAATTTGTTTCATTTCTCAATTTTTCAGCAACTAAAACCGATGAGTAAATAATATTTGTACATTTGTTTCGACCATGAAGCAGTACGCAAATATCTTCCTGCCCCTCAATTTTACCGGGGTCCCGTACCGACGCGATTTCCGCCGTTGCCCGTAAGGGTGTGCTTCAGTTTTGGAATTAGGTGTGTCCATTTCCGTTTTCTCAGTCCATTTCTCCTTATTTTTTAATTAACCCAACTGGCAATGAATATCACAATTGCTAATGCCTCCCATGTAAAATACGCCCAGGTAATCTGCGATACGATTGCGGAATCTGCCCGGGTGCGCGGGACCGGTATTGCCAAACGGACGCCGGAATACATCATCAAGCGCCTGATGAACGGAAATGCGGTGATTGCCCTGGACGGGGACCGGTTTGCCGGGTTCTGCTATATCGAGGTCTGGGGCCACCAGAAATATGTTGCCAACTCCGGGCTGATCGTCCACCCCGACTACCGGAACCAGGGGCTGGCAAAAAAGATCAAAAAGGCCATTTTTGACCTGTCGCGGAAAAAATTCCCGGATGCCAAGATCTTTGGGATCACCACGGGCCTGGCGGTCATGAAAATGAACTACGAATTGGGATACCGCCCCGTGACTTTCTCGGAGCTCACCGACGACCCGGAGTTTTGGAAAGGGTGCCAGACGTGCAAGAATTTCGATATCCTGACGCGGACCGAAAGGCGGATGTGCCTGTGCACCGGTATGCTCTACGACCCGGAAGACAAATCCAGGGAAAAAGAAAAGAAAATCGATAAGAAATCATTTGAGCGGCTCAGAAGCATCAAGGAGACGCTCTTCCTCAAAAAGAAGAACGGATGAAAAAACTTGTATTGGCATATAGCGGTGGCCTGGACACGTCCTACTGCGCCCATATGCTCTCCCACAAGGAGGGTTATGAAGTCCATGCCGTCACGGTGAACACCGGCGGGTTCGACAAGGAGCAACTGGCGGGCATCGAGGAGCGGGCGCTGGAACTGGGCGCGGCCTCGTATACGGCCATCGATGCGGTACAGTCCTTTTACGACCGCGTGGTGAAATACCTCATTTTCGGCAATGTGCTCCGGAACAATACCTACCCGTTGTCCGTAAGTGCCGAGCGGATTGTCCAGGCCCTGGAAATCGTTGCATACGCCCGGGAAGTGGGTGCCACGCATATTGCCCACGGCAGTACGGGGGCCGGGAACGACCAGGTGCGCTTCGACCTGATATTCCAGGTAATCGCACCGGAAATCGAAATCATCACCCCGATCCGGGACCAGCAACTCTCCCGGGAAGCGGAGATCGCCTACCTGCAGGAAAACGGGATTACCTATAGCTGGGAAAAAGCCAAATACTCCATCAACCAGGGCCTTTGGGGCACCTCGGTTGGGGGTGTGGAAACCCTGGGTTCACGCGAGGCCCTGCCGGAAGCCGCCTATCCGAGCCAGCTCTCCGAAACCCAACCGCGGGATATATCCCTGACGTTTGAAAAGGGGGAACTGACAGCTGTCGACGGGAAGCCCGGTACGCCTGTGGAAAATATCCGGTTGCTGGAATCCATCGCCTCCGCCTACGCCATCGGCCGGGACACCCATGTGGGCGATACGATTATCGGCATCAAGGGGCGCGTCGGTTTCGAGGCCGCCTCCGCGCTGATTACCATCAAGGCGCACCACCTGCTGGAGAAACATACCCTGAGCAAATGGCAACAATTCCAAAAAGAGCAACTGGCCAACTTTTACGGGATGCTGCTGCACGAAGGGCAGTACCTGGACGAGGTGATGCGGAACCTGGAAGCCTTCCTGGCCGATACGCAGCGGCACGTGAGCGGGGAGGTCTTTGTGACGCTAAACCCCTATCGCTTTGAACTCCGGGGCATCGAGTCGGGGAACGACCTGATGAACGCCTCCTTCGGGAGCTACGGGGAGATGAACAAGGGATGGACTGCAGCGGAAGCCAAAGGCTTTATCAAGATCCTTTCGAACCCCGGGAAGATTGCCCGGAAAATCCAGGAAAAATGATTTCGGCAGGCATCATCGGCGGCTCCGGCTATACGGGGGGGGAATTGATCAGGCTGCTGCTGCACCACCCGGAGGTGGAGCTCTCCTTTGTCTACAGTACCACGCGGGCCGGCAAACCGCTGAGCAGTGCCCACCCGGACCTGCTCGGGGTTACGGACCTGTTGTTTACCGGCGCTGCAGACCCCGGTGTGGATGTGGTATTCCTCTGCCTGGGGCATGGGAATTCCAGTGAATTCCTGAAACAGCACTCGTTTTCGGACCGCACCCGGGTCATCGACCTGAGCAACGATTTCCGGCTGAAGGAAGACGCCCAATTCGAAGGGCGTGAATTTGTCTATGGGCTGCCCGAACTGAACCGGGAGTCCATCCGGGAGGCCCGCCATATTGCCAACCCGGGGTGTTTTGCCACGGCCATCCAACTGGCCCTGCTGCCCCTGGCCCGGGCGGGCGTCCTCCGGGAGACCGTCCACGTAAATGCCGTAACCGGCAGCACGGGCGCCGGGGTGGGGCTTTCCCCGACCACGCATTTCAGCTGGCGGAACAACAACGTCTCCTGGTACAAGCCTTTTACGCACCAGCACCTCGGGGAGATCCGGCAGAGCCTGCAAAGCCTGGATGCGGAAAGTGGCGACCTGCTCTTCCTGCCCATGCGGGGAGATTTTACCCGGGGGATATTCGCCACGGCCTATACGCCATTTGACGGCTCCCTGGCCGAAGCAGAGAGGATGTTCCTGGAGTATTACGACGATGCCCCGTTTACGGTGGTCTCCGACGAGCCCCTGCAGCTCAAACAGGTGGTCAACACGAATTTTGCCCACCTGCACCTACACCAACACGAAGATGTGCTGTTGGTGAGCTCCGCCATCGACAACTTGCTCAAGGGGGCCTCCGGACAGGCCGTCCAAAATATGAACCTGCTCTTTGGAATACCGGAAAATTCCGGGCTGAATCTGAAAGGCAGCATCTTTTAATTGCAGAGCCAACCATAAACGAACATTCACGCCTAACCAAGAATCAGATGAAAATAGCAATCATCGGCGCCGGCAACCTGGGGGTATCCATCGCCAGGGGCATCCTCCACAGCGGAGGGGCCACCAGTATGTATCTTACCCGCCGGAACCTGTCCTCCCTCAGGGACCTTGAAGCATACGGGAATGTCACCCTGACCAGCGACAACCGCGAGGCGGTAGTGGCAGCCGACATCCTCATATTTGCCGTGCAACCGGGGCACTTTGGCCCAATACTGGAATCCGTCGGGGATTTGCTGCACGAAAACCACGTGGTGATCTCAACCATCACCGGGTTTGGGATCGATCGCATCGAATCGATCATTGGGGCGGACCAGCATATCATCCGGGCCATGCCGAACACGGCCATCTCGGTGGGACGGTCCATGACCTGCCTGTGCGCGAATGAGAAGGGAGGCAAGCGCCTGGAGCTCGCCTCGGCCATCTTCAACCGGATGGGACATACCATGGTGATCCCGGAAAACCGCATGCAGGCAGCCACAGTGATCTGCGCCAGCGGGATCGCCTTCTGGATGCGCCTGATCCGCGCCACCACCCAGGGGGCCATACAACTCGGGTTCGACGCCCGCGAGGCCCAGGAACTCGCCATGCATACCTGCCACGGGGCTGCAGAATTGCTCATCGAATCCGGCAGCCACCCGGAAGAGGAGATCGACCGGGTGACCACCCCGATGGGCTGTACCATTGAAGGCCTCAACGAAATGGAGCACCAGGGGCTGAGCTCTTCACTGATCCGGGGCGTGGTTGCCTCTTTCGATAAGATCTCGCAAATCCGCAAAGGCTGACCCATGGAGTTATTCGACGTTTACCCGCTATACGACATTACCCCCATCGAAGCCCTGGGCAGTTGGCTGACCGACAACAACGGCCAGAAATACCTGGACCTCTACGGGGGGCACGCCGTGATATCCATCGGCCATTCGCATCCCCGCTACGTGGAGCGGATCAGCCGGCAATTGCAGAAAATCGGCTTTTACAGCAATTCAGTGCAAAACCCGCTGCAGCAACGCCTGGCCGACCGGCTCGGAGCGCTTTCGGGCTGTGACAATTATCGATTGTTCCTGTGTAATTCCGGGGCGGAGGCCAATGAAAATGCCCTGAAACTCGCGTCCTTCCATACGGGGCATTCCCGGGTGATTGCTTTTCACAACAGTTTCCACGGGCGGACCTCAGCCGCCGTGGCTGCCACGGACAACCCGGGAATCGTCGCGCCGCTGAACGCCAACCACGAGGTGGTCTTCCTCCCCCTGAACCGCCCGGACCTGTTGGAGCACGAATTGAAAAAAGGGGGCGTCTGCGCCGTGATCCTGGAAGGGATACAGGGGGTTGGCGGCCTGGACAGCGCCAGCCCGGAATTCTACGAGTCGGCATCCCGCCTCTGCGATTCGCACGGGGCCGTCCTGATTGCCGACGAGGTACAGTGCGGCTTTGGGCGGAGCGGAAAATTCTTTGCCTTCCAGCACAGCGGGGCCCATCCCGGCATCATCAGCATGGCCAAAGGGATGGGCAACGGCTTCCCCGTGGGCGGGATATTGATCCGGGAGGACATCCGGGCATCCCACGGCCTGCTGGGCACTACCTTTGGGGGGAACCACCTGGCCTGCGCTGCCGTGACCGCCGTCCTCGAAGTCATCGAAAGCGAGGAGCTGCTGGCGCACGCCCGGGGGATGGAAGCGTATTTCCGGGAACGGGCCGGCGAAATCCCCGCCATTCGCGTAGTAAAGGGAACGGGGCTGATGCTGGGGCTGGGCTTCGATTTTGAAGTGGCGGATCTCAGGAAAAAGCTGATATTCGAACATCGGATTTTTACCGGAAGCGCCAAAAACAAAAATTTATTGCGGATTCTGCCCGCACTGAACGTACAGCCCGAAGAACTGGACCTGCTTTTCGCGGCTTTAAAAAAGGAATTGGCATGAAGCACTTTTGCACAACCGACGATATCCCGGACCTGGTAGACTGGTTGCACCTGGGCAACAGGCTGCGGGCCGAACCGGATTTACTCGCCCACCTGGGTCGGGGCAAGACCCTCTGCCTGCTGTTTTTCAACAACAGCCTGCGGACCCGGCTGAGCACCCAGAAGGCTGCCCAGCTCCTCGGGATGGATGTCATGGTAATGAATTTCGGGAGCGAAGGCTGGAGCCTGGAATATACAGATGGTACGGTTATGGACCAGGGGGCCGCGGAACATATCCGCGAGGCCGCCCCGGTGGTGGCCCAGTATGCCGACCTGATCGGCATCCGCGCCTTTGCCGGCCTGAAAGACCGGGAGGCAGATTACGCGGAAGTGGTCCTCCAGGGTTTTGTACGACATGCCGGGATCCCCGTGCTGAATATGGAGAGCGCCACGGCCCATCCCCTGCAAGCCCTGGCAGACGCCCTGACCATAGAACAATTCCGGGAGAAGGACCGGCCCAAAGTGGTGTTGAGTTGGGCCCCCCACCCCCGGGCGCTCCCCCAGGCTGTCCCGAATTCATTTGCAAAAATGATGCAGTCCCTGCCGGTGGACCTGACCATCACCCACCCGGAAGGATATGATCTGGCCCCGGAATTTACCGGGGGCCTGAAACCAGAATACGACCAGAAGAAAGCCCTGGAAGGAGCTGATTTCGTCTATGTAAAGAACTGGAGCAGCTATTCGGATTACGGAGCCATCCTCAGCCAGGACCCGGCCTGGATGATGACCGCGGAAAAACTCGGGGAGGCGCAGCTCATGCACTGCCTCCCGGTAAGGCGGAACGTGGTGGTGTCCGACGACGCGCTGGACGGGGGCCGGAGCCTGGTCCTGCAGCAGGCGGCCAACCGTACCCTGTCGGCCCAACTGGCCCTGGCACACCTCATCCAGTCGAATCCATAAACCCCGTGAGATGAAACCGGTTTTGTCCATAGTGAAAATAGGCGGCGCCTTCCTGGAGGAGGCCGGGCTGGTGGAATCCTTTACCTCCGCTTTCGCCTCCCTGGAGGGGCCTAAAATCCTCGTACACGGGGGCGGCCAGCGGGCCACCCAATTGAGCCGGCGGCTCGGGGTGGAGCCACGGGTGGTTGACGGGCGCCGGATCACGGATGCAGCGAGCCTGGAAGTGGCGGTCATGGTCTATGCCGGCTGGGCCAACAAAACCCTGGTGGCGAAGCTCCAGTCCCTGGGCTGCAATGCCCTGGGGGTGAGCGGGGCGGATGCCGGCCTGATCCGGGCGCGGAAACGCCCGGCGGGCGAAATCGACTACGGCTTTGTGGGGGATATCGACGAGGTAAACGCCTCGGGGATTGCCGACCTGCTCGCAGCCGGTGTCGTCCCGGCGTTTTGTGCCCTGACCCATGACGGGCAGGGGCAGCTGCTCAATACGAACGCAGATACTATCGCCTCTGAACTGGCCGTAGCCCTGAGCGGCCAATTCACCACGCGCCTACTGTATTGCTTTGAAAAAGCCGGGGTACTCCGGGATGTTTCGGACCCCGCAAGTGTCATCCCCAGGATCGACGCGGCGGCCTATGCCGATATGCGGGCGAACGGCCAGGTGGCTGCGGGCATGATCCCCAAGCTGCACAATTGTTTCCAGGCGTTGGAAAAAGGGGTGGGCCAGGTGTTTATCGGGGCACCCGAAATGCTCATCCCGGGACATCCCATTCAAACAGAAATCACATTATGACAAATACGACCAGCGAACTGACCGAACGGGCCATCGGCCTGTTGAAAGAACTCATCGCCACCCCTTCCTTCTCCGGGGAGGAGGAGCAGACGGCCATGCGGATTGCCGAATGGCTGGCCCGGGAAAACATCCCATACATGCGGCAGGGAAACAATATCTACGCCTTCAATGAAGATTACCAGGAGGGGAAACCGCTGCTCTTGCTCAATTCCCACCACGATACAGTACGGCCCAACAGCGCCTATACCCGCGACCCGTACCAGGCCACCGTTTCCGGCGGGAAGCTCTACGGCCTGGGCAGCAACGATGCCGGCGGCTGCCTGGTTTCCCTGATGGCGGCCTTTGCCTATTGGTATCCTCAAAAAGACCTATCACACAATATCGTTCTGGTGGCTTCGGCCGAGGAGGAAAATTCAGGGCCGAACGGCCTGAACAGCATGCTGAAAATCCTGCCGCCTGTCGACGTGGCCATCGTGGGGGAACCCACGCTGATGGACCTTGCCATTGCCGAGAAGGGCCTGGTGATCTTTGACGCGGAAGTCCATGGCACCCCCTCGCACGCGGCCCATCCCAACGATGACAATTCCATCTACAACTGCATTCCCGTGCTGGACTGGTTCCGCCAGTATCGCTTTGAGAAGGTGTCCGAGGTGCTGGGGGAAGTGAAACTGACCGTTACCCAGATCAACGCGGGGACCCAGCACAATGTGGTGCCGGCCAAAGTGGACCTGGTGATTGACGTCCGTGTGAACGACTGTTATACCAACCGGGAAATCGCCGATTTGCTGCAGGCCGAAGCGCCATGCAAGCTAAAGGCGCGCTCACTCCGGCTGAACTCATCCTCCATTGCCGCTGACCACCCGCTGGTCCGGGCGGGAATCGGGCTGGGAAGGAACACCTACGGTTCCCCCACCCTTTCGGACCAGGCGGCCCTGAGCTGCCCCTCCCTGAAATTGGGCCCCGGAGACAGCCGGAGGTCCCATTCGGCAGACGAATTTATCTTTGTGGAAGAAATCGAACAGGGGATCGACCTCTATATCCGCATTTTGGACGAATTCCTGACGGGTACGAACGAACATTCCTAAAAAATACGACCATGAAATTATGGGACAAGGGCAGCAGCCCGGACGAAAAAACCGACCTGTTTACCGTGGGCAATGACCGCGAACTCGATTTGCTGCTGGTGAAATACGACCTGAGAGCCTCCCGCGCCCACGCCCGGATGCTCGGAAAGATCGGGTTGCTCACCGAGGCGGAAACCGCTGACCTGGTGCGCGAAATCGACGCCATGCTGGCCGAGGAAGCCGCCGGGCGCTTTACGATCGAGGCGGGGTTTGAGGATATGCACTCCAAAATCGAATACCTGCTCACGGAAAAGCTCGGGGATACCGGCAAGAAAATACACACGGCCCGCTCCCGGAACGACCAGGTTCTCGTCGCCCTCCAGTTGTACCTGAAAGAAGCCCTTTCTGAGGTGCAGGACCAGGTCCGCTCGCTATTCGACCTGCTCCTCGACCTGGCGGAAAAACACCAGGCCGTCCCCCTTCCGGGGTATACGCACCTGCAGGTAGCCATGCCTTCTTCCTTCGGCCTGTGGTTCTCCGCATATGCCGAAAGCCTTATCGACGATGTGTACCTGCTGCAGGCAGCCTACCGGGTAGCCGACCAGAACCCGCTGGGAAGTGCCGCCGGCTATGGCAGTTCCTTTCCAATCGACCGGGAATTCACCACGGAGGCCCTTGGGTTTGAAACCATGAAATACAATGTCGTGGCTGCCCAGATGGGCCGCGGCAAGGTAGAGCGGACGGCTGCCACCGCCCTGGCTGCGGGGGCAGCCACCCTGGGCAAGCTCGCC
>CAXQQM010000233.1:0-6088 GCA_964226055.1 Robiginitalea sp.
TGATACGGCGACCACCGAGATCTACACCACCTGTGACACTCTTTCCTACACGACGCTCTTCCGATCTCCAACCTGGATTTGGACGTGGCACTGGCCAAAGGGGTCCGCATGCACCTGCGTACTTACCTGTCTTCCCGCCACCACCCGGAACCCTACGTAAAAGGCGGGTATTTCCAGATCGACAACCTGGACTTTATCAGCCCCGGGCTGCTGGGGGAAGCCATGAAACACCTGACGGTTAAAATCGGGCACATGGAAAATAACTACGGGGATGCCCACTTCCGGAGGAGCGATAACTCCCAGGCCATCTATAACCCCTTTGTGGGCAACCTGATCATGGATGCCTTTACCACCGAGGTAGGGGGCGAGGTCTATTACCGTTCCCACACTGGATGGTTTGGTATGTTCGGCCTCTCTAACGGCAAACTGAACCAGGCGGTCACCAACCCCGGGGCCACCGGCCTGTCCGTCCTTGGAAAGTTGGGGTATGACAAGCAGATAACGGATGATTTCCGCTTTCGCCTGACAGGGTCTGTCTATACAACGGGCAAATCCGGACGGGTCTACCTCTATAGTGCAGACCGTACAGGGTCCCGGTATTACCTGGTTATGGAAGATGTGGATGCCTCGGCAACCAGCAACTTCCGCTCCGGTCGCTACGACCCGGGGATGCGGAATGAAATTACCGCTTTCATGTTCAACCCCTTCCTGAAATACAAGGGTCTCGAATTCTTCGGCACCGTTGAACTCGCAAGCGGCAAGGCGGATGCTGAGCCGGACACCCGCTCGGCCACCCAGATTGCCGGGGAACTGATTTACCGTTTTGGCCGGAATGAGAACTTCTATGTAGGCACCCGTTACAACACAGTCAGTAGCGACGACCCCTCTGGAGCGGATATCAACATCGACCGGTTCCAGTTGGGCGCGGGGGCGTTCCTGACCAAGAACATCCTCACAAAACTCGAGTATGTAAACCAGCAGTACGACGGTTTTGACACGACCAGCATTTTCAATGAAGGTGCATTTAAAGGGGTGATGTTGGAGGCCGTGATCAGTTTCTAACGTGATTTCTATGGGAAACCCCGGGGTGTTGGATGATTTTCAACTACCCCGGGGTTTTTTAATTTTACATTATCATGGTTTCATTTTCAACATTCGTCGTAAAAACCACGATATGCATGGCACTCTCGGCCTTTCTGCTGTTCATCGGGGATGAAGACAGGGAAACCACGGTACACATTCACCCGGAAAGCGAAGTAGTCATTGCAGGCACAACCAATGTAAATTCCTTTGACTGCAGCTATATCCTGGAGGACAGGTCCGACCCCCTGCATGTAGTCTACCAAAAAAAGGATGGTAAATTCCTCTTTAGCAAGGCGGAATTGTACCTGCAAAATTCAGGTTTTGATTGCGGCGGCCGGGGCATTAACCGGGACTTTCAGGAACTCCTGAAATCAGAGGACCACCCCAGGGTATTATTGGAGTTGTTATATGCTGAGGTGCCGGAGAAACCGTCCGACGTTATCCGGGCGGGGCTTCGTATTACCCTGGCAGGCGTCTCCAGGGAGTTTGAAACGGAACTTATCTGCGATATGAACCCGGACCTTTGTATCTATGGAAACTTTGTGATGCACCTGAGCGACTTTGACCTGGAGGCACCCCGCAAAGCGCTGGGGATTATACAGGTAGACGACCGGATTGAAGTACAACTTAACATCAAGTTGCGGCCGTACTGACCCGAGTCCACAGTAAATTCGGATTCCTCTCAGGCTCCCCCACCAGGATCATTCCCTATCTGGCCTTCCGAAAAACAGAACAGCAACAGGTAAAGGGATGTGAGCAAGGACAAGGCGACAGTAGCCATAAACAGCCAGGTAATGACATCCGACCTATTTAAGGTACCCTTTGAGTCGCCGGGATAAACCCGCCTTAGGAACCTGCTCATATGCGTTACCGGATTGGACATTTCAGGGGTGATTTTCGATTTGAAGTGAAGGTACGCCTAAGGGTTTCCATTCCATACCACATATGTAGCCAGTTGTGCAATAAATGTAACAGGGATCGTACAGGTTCGCAGGCATGAGGTTTGCGCGCGCGCCATGCCGTGAAAATAGCCGACTGAGCAGAGGAGTATTACTTCCCAATGCAGAAGTTTGAGAAAATATTGCCGAGCAGGTCGTCTGTGCTGATTTGCCCGGTGATCTCCCCGAGGTGGTGGAGGGCCTCGTTGATGTCCACGGAAACCAGGTCGGAGGGGATTCCCGCTTCCATGCCTTCCCGGACGTTGCCGATGGCCTCCTGGGCTTTTACGAGTGCCTGGTAGTGGCGGGAATTGCTCACCACCGGGTCGTTGTTTTCCAAGACCCCCCGGTTGACCAGGCCGAGCAGCGATGCCTGGAGTTGTTCGAGTCCTTCCCCGGTCCGCGCCGAGATGCCCAGGGCATCCGGGAGGGCTTCTTCCATTTGTTTCCGGGCCTTGTCATCCAGTTGATCCGTTTTGTTGACCAGCAGGATAACCGGTTTGTCGGGGTGGCGTTCGCGGATGGATTGGATTTCGGCCGACCAGGAGGCCAGCAGGCCCGGGTGGGCCCGGGATCCGTCCACCATGTAGATAATGACCCGCGCCGCTTCCATTTTTTCAAACGTTTTCCGGATACCGATGTGTTCCACCGTATCCTCTGTTTCCCGGATCCCCGCCGTATCGATAAAACGGAAGCCGATACCTTCCAGGACAATCTCGTCTTCGATGGCATCCCGGGTGGTCCCGGCAATTTCACTTACGATGGCCCGCTCTTCCCGCAGCAAGGCGTTGAGCAGTGTGGATTTCCCCACATTTGGGGCCCCGGCAATAGCCACGGGAATCCCTTTTTTCAGGACGTTCCCCAGGGCAAAACTGTCTATCAACCCCTTGAGCAGGGCGCTGAGGCGGTCCAGCAGGCCGAAAAATGCCTCGCGGTCCGCAAATTCCACGTCTTCCCCTGAAAAATCGAGTTCCAGGGTAATCATGGAGGCAAAGTGCAGTAACTCCTCCCGCAGTTTCGCGATTTCGGAGCTGTACCCCCCGCGCATTTGCTGCAGGGCAATCTGGTGGCTTGCCTTGTTTTCCGAAGCGATCAGGTCGGCCACCGCTTCGGCCTGGCTGAGGTCCATTTTCCCATTGACGAAGGCGCGAAGCGTGAACTCTCCCGGGTTGGCCATCCGGCAGCCCGAATCCAGGAACAGGTTCAGGATTTCCTGCTGGATATAAACGGATCCGTGACAGGAGATTTCCACCACGTCCTCCCCCGTATAGGAACGGGGTGACCGGAAGACTGTGGCGAGCACCTCATCCAAAATGCGATCCCCCTTGCGGATGGTCCCCAGGTGTACCGTATGCCCGGGACAATCTTCCAGGGCCCTCCCGCTGGCCGCGCGGAACTTCTCCGCCGCCAATCGGATGGCTTCCGGCCCGGACAGCCGCAATACCGCGATTGCGCCGGAACCGGCCGGGGTGGCAAGTGCAATAATGGTGTCTCTGTCCATCGCGTTTTGTAGTGTTGGCCTGCACGGGTGAGCAGGCCCGACAAAAATACGATTAATGAATTTGTCTGCATGCCGCGCCCTGCGCAACCCCCTATGGGGTGAAGGTTCAGGTTTTCGGAATGCGCTGGTTCAGCAAGCGGTTACGCGGGTCCGGCAGGCTGCAGCGGACCTGATATGTGTAACATTTTTGATCGTCCTGCGACCTATAAGTTGCAATCATCAATCAAAAACCGCTACTACTATGGAACTCGTCTCACAACAAACCCTCCGGGAAGACCGCCAACTGCTTACCGTCACGCACCTGACGCAATTGCTCGGATACATCATCGGTTTCGGGAGCCTGATTGTACCGCTGATAATCTGGCTGAGTTCCCGTAATACGGTAATGGACATGGATATCCATGGCAAAGCTATTTTAAACCTCCAGCTGAGCCTGATTGTCTATATCATCGTCGGGATTCCGGCCATCCTGCTCCTTGGGCTCGGCATCCTGATATTGATTGGGGCGGCCGTCCTGGGCTTTGTTTTGCCCATCGTAAATGCCGTCCGGGCCAGCAATGGGGAAGCCCCCAGCCAGTTTATGACCATTCGGTTTTTCGGTGCTTGATCCTCAGGAATTGCGCAATGCCCCAGGCCAATAGGCGCAGGTGGGGTCGGGCGGCCGGGTAAACCACATCGGTCCGGTAGGCCTCCATCCGGTTGGCCAGGTCCTCCTTGTGCTTCAGGTCGCCCCATCCCAGGTCTACGATCCGGAAGTCGTTTGCAAAGGCCCAGCGAATTTTTTCCAGCAGCATGAGCTTGCCCAGGCCAAAAGGTTCAAATTCCGTGTCGAACCCGGTAATGGCGCTGGCCAATACCCCCAGGCGGTGGTAGTTCAGCCCGATGGCGATGGGGGTGTCTCCATCGTAAATGGCCATCAGGGAGGCTTGGTTTTCCCGGATCCGGTCCCGGGTATGTTGCACAATGTCCTCCCAGCGGCCGAGCGAATCGTGGTTGACATCTTTTTGGTCAAAACGGCGTCGGATCATCGTGCGCAAACCAGCCATCAACTCCCGGTAGGCCCCCGCATCCATTTTTTCGGTATAAACTGCAAAACGAAAATCCACCCGCTCCTCCAAACGCCTTTTCAGGCGCCGGCAATTCTTATATCGGCGGCTCCCCAAAGCATCCCGCAAAAGCGCATCGATTTTTTCAGCCTGGGTTAAATCCACCAGATAGCTCCGGTGAACCCTGCACGGGTAGGAACTGAATCCGGATTGAAGTTGAGGGCCACCCCCGGGTAGATAGGGGGGGATCAGGTGGACGACAGACACGCCACCGGCTGGAGGCATTCGGGTGTCGTGCAGGCCGCTCGTGTCCTGATAAAAGCCGGGCAGGAGGTTTTCCTCGTAAAGCAGGTTGTGGAAATGCAGATGGCGGATCACCGGCCGCAGGCTGTCATGAATTCAACATCACCGGCATAACCAGCATGGTGATGGATTCGCCTTCGTCCAGGCCGTCAGCCGGGGTCAGAATCCCGGCCCGGTTGGGCAGGCTCATCTCCAGGGAAATCTCATCCGAACCGAGGTTCCCGAGCATTTCCACCAAAAAGCGCGAATTGAATCCGATCTGCAGGTCGTCGCCCTGGTAGGAACAGGTGAGCCGCTCCTCGGCCTTGTTGCTGTAGTCCACATCCTCTGCGGAAATATTCAACTCCGCCCCGGCAATTTTCAGCCGGATCTGGTGGGTGGTTTTATTGGAAAATATGGAAACCCGGCGTACGGAACTCAGCAGTTGGGAGCGCTGGATCACCAGTTTGTTCGGGTTTTCCTTCGGGATTACAGCCTCATAGTTCGGGTATTTCCCGTCGATCAGCCGGCACACCAGGACGGTGTTCGCAAAGATGAACTTCGCATTGCTGTCGTTGTAGGCTACCGTAACAGAGTCTTCGCTACCCGCCAGGATGCCCTTGAGGAGGTTCAGGGGTTTCTTGGGCATGATAAACTCCGCAACCTCTGAAGCCTGTACATCTGTGCGCCGGTATTTTACGAGTTTGTGCGCATCCGTGGCCACAAAGGTCAGCCCTTCGGGGGAAAATTGGAAGAATACGCCGCTCATCACCGGGCGCAGGTCGTCATTCCCGGCGGCAAACAGGGTTTTGTCGATGGCGGTGGCCAGGATGTCCCCCATGATCTCCGTTTTGCTCGGGTCCGGGAGTTCCACGGCCTTCGGGAATTCGGCCCCATCCGCATAGGCGAGGGCGTATTTCCCGTGGCTGGAACTGATCTCCACTGTATTGTTGTCCTCGACAACAAAGGTCAGTGGCTGTTCGGGGAAGGTCTTGAGGGTATCCAGGAGCAACCGGGCCGGAACGGCGATGGTCCCTTTATCCCCGGAATCCACCTCCAGTTCCGAACTCATGGTTGTTTCCAGGTCGGAAGCGGATACCGTCAGCTTGGTGCCATCCAGGTCAAAGAGGAAGTTATCGAGGATGGGCAGCGTATTGCTGTTGCTGATGACGCCCCCGAGCACCTGGAGTTGTTTCAGTAGATATGTGCTTGAAACTATAAATTTCATTGAAAAAATG
>CAXQQM010000234.1:0-2704 GCA_964226055.1 Robiginitalea sp.
CCGCAATTCCTAAAATACAACCTGCATGAAACGCCTGCTCCAAATAGAATTCATCAAACTCTGGAACAACCGGGCCAGCCGCTTTTTGGTCCTGGCCTACTTTGGGCTGATTGCGCTGATCGCCCTGGTAACCTCCATCAAAATCGACTGGGGGCCCCTGAAATTCAACGTGGCCGATATCGGGATCTTCAACTTTCCCTATATCTGGCATTTCAACACGTTTATGATCGCCTTTTTAAAGGTATTCCTGGCCATTGTCATCGTCTCGATGATCTCCAACGAGTACAGCAACAAGACGATCAAGCAAAACCTGATCGACGGGTTGTCCAAGAAAGAGTTTATCGCCTCCAAGGTCCTGACCATCGGTGTGCTCGCCATTGCCTCTACCCTTTTTGTGTTCCTTATTTCGCTGGTTTTGGGGCTGATGCATTCGGATTACGATGAAATTGGGATCATCTTTTCCGACCTGGAATACCTGGCGGCCTACCTGGTGAAGTTGTTCGGTTTTTTTGCCTTCTGCTTCTTTGTGGGCATGCTGGTGAAGCGGTCCGCCTTCGCCCTGGGCTTCCTGTTTATATGGTTTATCGGCGCGGAATTTATCCCCTGGGTCTACCTGACGTCGAAATACACCAAGGATTACGCGGATTCCATCTACCAGTTCTTCCCGTTTGGTTCCATGTGGCAAACGCTTTCCGAACCCTTTACACGCCTGTCCGTGATCCAGTCGGCTGCCCGGGAAGTTGGGGAGGAAATCGTCAAGGACTACGCGGTCCACGGTTTTCAGTTGCTCATCGTCCTGGCCTGGTCCGCGATATTCATCTACCTCTCCTACGTCCTGCTCAAACGACGCGATCTCTGATACCCGTGCGACGCGATTTCTGATACCGTGGTTGCGGCACCCAAACGGGCTCGTGCAGGCCGTTTATCTCCAAAGTCCTCCCGCTGAACGCCTTTCGGTCCGGGATCCGGGAATATTTCGTAATTTCCCCTTCCTGGACCGATGAAAATGTTTCAAAAATTGCTATGTGTGGCCGGGCTGCTCTGTGCGCTCGCTACCCGGGGTCAGGAATGCCCCCAACCGGTCTTCCCGGCAGACGGCCAAACAGCTGTCGCCGTGGATGCAAGCATCCAGTGGACTGCCGTGACCGGGGTTACCGCCTACAGCCTGACGATCGGTACCACCCCGGGCGGGACGGAAGTCCTGCCGCTGACCTCCGTGGGGCTTGCCACCTCTTATGCCCCGGCCCGCGGCCTGCCGGATAACCAGGAGATTTTCGTAACCCTCTACATCTTTAACCTGACCCAGGGGACAACCCCCTGTACATCGTTTAGCTTCACCACGGAAGACGTCACCACGGCACCCGGGTGCACGGTGCTGCTCAGCCCAACAGACGGGTCCCAGAATGTCCCGGTGGGGACGGACATTCGCTGGGCGTACAGCCCGACGGCCACCTCGTACACCATTTCCATAGGCACCAGCCCGGGCGGCAGCGACCTGGTTGACGGGGCCACCGTTGACGATGCGCTCCGCTTTGTGCCGCCTGCCGACCTGCCGGAAGAGCAGGATATCTATGTGCGGGTGGTGCCGCAAAACGAAAACGGGGCACCCGCCGGCTGTTCTGAGTCCACGTTCCGGACCGGCCCCCTGGCCACCCTGCCCGGCTGCTCGGTGCTCCGGTACCCGGCGGATGGGGAATCCAATATCCCTTTGTCCCCGGTCCTGGAATGGGATCCGGTACCCGGGGCCACCGGGTACATCGTGTCCATCGGCACCTCCCCGACGACCAATGACGTTCTGGACAGCGCGGATCTGCGCAATGTCACGGAAACCGATGTCATCAATTTCCTGCCGAACACCATTTATTTTGTCCGCATCGTCCCCTACAATTCGGCCGGGGAGGCCCTGGGCTGCGGGCAGACGACCTTCTCCACCATCCTGGGCTGCGGCCCGTACTTTGATGCCGGCGGGAACCTGGTGGACCTCCACCCGGAAATCACCTTTCCCGCATCTGTGGGCATTTGCAGGGATAACCCGGTCAATACGGTCAGTGCCACCGACCCGGCCGACGGCTACCGGTGGTACCTTGTGGAGGCACCGGGGCGCGAGCGGCTACTGGCGGAAGGCCCGGACTTCGAAATTCCCGGGGAAGGTACCTACCGGCACGAAATCTACAACACATTCACGGGGGTGTCCGGGGATTTTGAGTGCAGTTCTTCCCGGGAATTCTCGGTGGCTGTTTCGGAAGCTGCCATCCCGGAAGATCCCGATATCCGGCTGGGGGCCGGGGTGATCCGGGTTGAGGTTCATGTATCCGGGATCGGGGATTACGAATTCTCCCTGGACAATGCGTCAGGGCCCTTTCAGGACAGCAACGTCTTCAGCGACCTCCCCCTGGACTCGTACCGGATATACGTCCGGGACCGCAATGGGTGCGGGATCACGGAAATCCTGGTAGAACCCGACCTGACCGCCGAAGGCTTCCCGAACTTCTTTACCCCGAACGGGGATGGACGCAACGACCGCTGGCAGTTTATCCTTCCGGAAAGTGGCATCAACCCGGTTCGCGAAATCTCGATATTTGACCGTTACGGCAATTTGATCGCCCGGGTGGACCCCCAGTCCGACGGCTGGGACGGAACCCTCCGGGGAAGTCCCCTCCCCCCCAGCGATTACTGGTACCGGGCTATCGACAACCAGGGGGGC
>CAXQQM010000235.1:0-3947 GCA_964226055.1 Robiginitalea sp.
GAGATCTACACCACCTGTGACACTCTTTCCCTACACGACGCTCTTCCGATCTGCTCAAAGTCACAAATGAATTTGTAATTCAGCTGGGGTAATGGGATGTCGGGGATCCCGTATTTTTCTTCCAAAAATCGAAACAGGTACTTTCCGGTCCCAAAATAGTTCTTCATGGTCCCGGGAGCCAGGATGGAGGCCTGGGTTTTGTTGTGATATTCGAAGATATCCCGGAACGTCTTAAACTCCTCGTCTATCCCCAAATAACGGGCTTTGATGGCCTGGGCGGTGATGGTTTTCCCTTCGGACAGGAGTTGCCGGTGTGCATCCAACAAGAGCCGGTACACCTCATCCAGATAGCTGTTCATCATCCGGGCTTTGGGGTGCGTTCCGATCATCCGGCCCCGATTCGGGTCCCATTCACTCACTCGGAGTTTTCGCTTCAGGCTTAATTCGGCGCGTCGTTTATTAACCGTAATCCGGGCGTAAACGGAAAGAGTTGGCGGGTCTCCAAATGGGTCCCGGGCGTAAATTAAAACAGCTAAAGTGTTGGTGTTGCTCATAATACAGGTCTTAAATGGTGAAACAGTCTTTGAAGCAAAGACGACCCAAAAACAGCCTTCTGTCAGGCTAAATTATGCGCAATGAACGTACCGAAGTACTGACCGATCTACTAACTTTTTCCTTGATTTTAAATGATTTCATTTGAAATCATAAAAAAGGAAAAGCACTGTCAAACAGTCAGTTAACAGTGCTTTGATGTCCACCAAAAGGTGGGTCGTCGGGGTGGCAGGATTCGAACCTGCGGCCTCCTGCTCCCAAAGCAGGCGCGATAACCGGGCTACGCTACACCCCGGACAGAGCGTTAAGAAAATGTCCGGTGGACATTTTTAGCGATAACGCAATCAAAAAACAAATTCCAAATCCCATATTCCAATTCGAAACCCGGGTTTTGGAATTTCATTTTCCGGTTGATTCCGGTTTTGCGGAGAGACCGGGATTCGAACCCGGGCGACGGTTACCCGTCGACAGATTAGCAATCTGCTCCGTTACCACTCCGGCACCTCTCCTCACACAGACCCCGTTGGGTCAATGCGGATGCAAATGTAGTTTTTCATTGAGAGTGACGCAACTTTTCCGGGTGTTTTTTAAACGGGTATTTGGTATAGCCTGAATGGATGCCACAATGCAAAGACCCGGGCGCAATCCGGGTTTAAGCAGCCCGTTGGGTGCGGTGGAACTCCATGGTGAAGGAGGTGCCTTTATCTGGAAAACTTTCTACGCGGATCCGGCCCTTGTTGCGCTTGACAAATTCATGGCTGAGGACCATACCAAGGCCCGTCCCCTTCTCGCCTGCCGTGCCGCGACGGCTTTTGTCAGACTGTCGGATAAACAGGGATGCCACCTGCTCCGGATCCATACCAACCCCGTTGTCGGAGACGCGGATGACGGCCTTCTGTTCATCCGCAGGGAGAACTTCCAGTTTTACCGTACCGCCTTCCTTTGTGTATTTGATGGCGTTGTTTACCAAGTTCCGAATAACAAACTCGATTTGGTTTTTATCCCCGTAAATCGTGGTTTCCTCCGGGTAGGAAACCTCCAGGGTAATCTGTTTATGACGCGCCACGGAAGCAAAAACGGTCTGTACATTCTCGACCAGGGGGCGTAAATCGAATTCCGTCGTCACCGTTTGTATCTCGTTCATCTGGCTGCGGGCCCAGGTAATCAGGTTGTCCGTAAGCTGCATGGTGTTGTCAACCGACCGGTCGAGCTGGACGCCCATTTCCTTGATCTCTTCCAGGCTCATCAGGTCGATGTGGTCTGCCAGCAGCGTCGTAAACGATTTCAGGGATCCGAGCGGGCTGCGCAGGTCGTGCGCCACGATGCTAAAGAATTTATCCTTAGAGGCATTCAGTTCGGCCAGTTCCTCCTTCTGGCTGCGGATAATGGAATTCTTATCCCGCATTTTTCGAAGCGTCCTGAAAAGCTTGTAAATCAGTAAGCTGAGGATAATCAGGAAAACCCCGATCAAAATGAGCGTCCGGTTCCGAATCTCCAAAGCAAGTGCTTGCTGCGCGGCCTGCTCCTCGAGCGCCTCCGTTTTCTTGGTGAGCTGCTCAATATGGATCATGCCCTGTGTAAGACGGGCCCGGTCGTTCGTGAGGATGACCTGGAGGGAATCCGATAATTCCTTGTGCCGCACCATAAACCGACGGGTATTCTCCACATCATCGATTCGGGCATAGTGGAGGGCCAGCTGGTAATAGGATCGCACCTGATAGTCGTACAGATTGTTCTCCTGACTCATCCTGGCGGCCTGCTCCAGGTAGGCCCGCTCGCGGGACGGGTTTCCGAGAATCCCGCTGATCTCCGCCAACCGGATCAGGGATTCCGCCGAGGCGATCTTCTGTGCATCCTTGCCAAGTCCTTCACTGATATCAAGTGCCTTTTGGAAATAGTGTTTGGCTTCCTGGTAATCCTGCTCCTTCAGGTGGATGAGCCCCATGACCTTAAAACAACTGGAAGTCAGAGCCGCGTGGGAGATACCGCTGAGGATTTCAATGGCCTCCTGGGTATACGATCGGGCCTTTTCGAGTTGCCCGTTCAGGTAATAGGTCTCCCCCATATTGTGCGCAGCTACCGCCGTGCGCTCGGGTTGCCCCAGCTTCTTGAATAAATCGTAGGACAGGCGATGAAACCGCTCTTCTTTCTCCGGTTCATTCAGATTTCGGTAGATATGACCCATCGAAACATAACAATTGGCGATCCCCGCGCTGTCCTCCTGCTGGACGAACAACTCATGGGCCTCATGGATGTACTGCATGCTGGTGAAGTAATTTTCGTCCAGCGAATAAATACTCCCGAGGATGCGGTAGGCATAGGCCATGCCACGGCGATCATCCGCTTTTGTGGCCAATTCAAGGGATTCATTGGCATATTCTAGCGCCTGCAGCCGGTCTACAAAGGCCAGGTCCCGGCTGAGAAGATAAAGCGTGTGGATTTTTTCGGATGTTGTAATATCCGGTTGGTTGAGAACCCGCTCCAGGCTGTCTACCTGTTGCAGCCACAAGGGCTGGATACTCGTCATAAAGGCAAACAGCACCCATAGAACCGGTCTGCGGCACGGCCTGAAGGTTTTGAAGGGGGTTTTCATCATTTGAATGGTCGGTGGTCACTTTTAAAACGCCTTCAATCCGCGTTTAGTATATCCACCGCCTTTCCGGTCCGAAAACCCTGAAAATCAGAACCTACAGGGATATTCGAAAGTACCCGGAAGTCCCGTCTTCAGATACCCCCATGGCTGTTATAAGAACCTCGGAATAGTCAGCCGGGCTGGTAAACCTAACCACAGCCTCCCCGTTCGCATCCGTTTGGACCTCGGGGTTCCAGTATAGCGCCTTTGGGGTACCCCGCTGCCGGCGGCCGTTTTCAATGGCGGTCAATTCGGGGGAGAAAGGCGTCCTGGGGGCAAAACCCCGGAAATTCAGGGAGGCTTCCTTCCTCGGGATATACTCCATACCGGCCCCGCTGCGGGTGTATAGAAGGAATGCCCCTCCGGCCCCGCGGGCACCGAAGATCGCCGCTTCCGGACCAACAACGAATTCAATCCGTTCGATTTCCGTATAGGGAATCAGGCTGAACGGATGGCCGCCAATCCCCTGGTCGGCCAGGATGATTCCATCCACGACCCACAGAACCGGCGCCCCTGTAGCCACTACGCGCATCGGAAGCGTAATCCTGGGGTTCACGTTGATATCCCCTGAGACGGTTACCCCCGGGATCCGGCTCATCAGGATGGCTGTTTCCACGGGACGATCGGGATCCTGGTGCACGGTAATAGCAGATTTAATATTGTACAGTGAGGGGCTCTCCTTTACTTCCGGTTTGTCGGCCCGTACCACCGCTTCTTGCAGGGCGATCAGTCCGATTGTATCGACGCACGCACGCACGCACGC
>CAXQQM010000236.1:0-4927 GCA_964226055.1 Robiginitalea sp.
GGAAGAACCCGGATTACCTGAACGTGCTGGCCACGTCCATCCGCGAAAAACTGGACGCTTTTGGCTACGACCATGTGCTGTTTTCCTACCACGGTATCCCGGAGCGCCACATCCGCAAATCGGACCCCACGAGTTACCACTGCAAGATTAACGATACCTGTTGCGGCATGAATTCGGTGGCACACCATACCTGCTACCGCCACCAGTGTTACGACATGACCCGCAATATCTCAGCCCTGCTCAACCTGCCAAAGGACCAGGTGAGCACTTCCTTCCAGAGTCGGCTGGCCGGCGACCCATGGCTGAAGCCCTATACGGATTACGAGTTCGAACGCCTGGCCGATGAGGGTCGGTCCCGGCTGGCGGTCATCACCCCGGCTTTTGTCAGCGACTGCCTGGAAACCCTGGAGGAAATCGCCATGGAGGGCAAAAACGATTTCCTGGAGGCCGGCGGGACGGATTTTATGCATATCCCCTGCCTGAACGACCGGGAAGACTGGGTGACCCTGATGGCAAAATGGGTCAACGACTGGGCGAAGGACGGCCGGTTGCCGATAGTTTGAATCCGACAGGCCCGGACCGGATGCGTCCTGTTTTAATCCAGACGGGCCCTTGTGGCAGGGTAAATCCTATCGGATTCCTGCGTAGTTTTGCACCTCAACAAACCCCATGGCGAAAGTAACCTCGGAACAACTCGGGAAAGAGCCCATCGGGCCACTGCTCATCCGGCAGGCCGTCCCGGCTTCCATCGGCATCCTGGTGATGAGCCTCAACATCCTGGTGGACACCGTGTTTGTGGGCAACTGGATCGGCTCCATCGCCATCGCCGCCATCAATGTGGTGCTCCCGGTATCGTTTTTTATCGCGGCCCTGGGGATGGCCATCGGTATCGGGGGGAGCAGCATCATTTCACGGGCCCTCGGCGCAGACCACCCGGAAAAAGCCCTGAAAACCTTTGGGAACCAGATCACCCTCACCATCCTGATCACCTGCTCGATGGTGGCCCTGGGACTCTACTATGTGGATGCGCTCATCCCGGCTTTCGGGGGGAAGGGCGACATCTTTGACCCCGCCAAAATCTACTACAAGATCGTTCTCTACGGGGTGCCCTTTTTGGCGCTCTGCATGATGGGAAACACGGTGATCCGGGCGGAAGGCAAGCCGAAATTTGCGATGATTGCCATGATCATCCCGTCGGTGGGCAACCTGGTGCTGGACTATGTGTTTATCTATATTTTCGACTGGGGGATGCACGGGGCTGCCTGGGCCACCACGGGGAGTTACCTGCTCTGCTTTGGCTACATCCTGTATTTTTTCCTCTCCCGGAATTCCGAACTGAAACCCGGCTGGCACCACCTGGGTCTGGACCGCCCGATCCTGAGCGAAATCGGCTCCCTGGGCTTTGTGACCCTGGCCCGCCAGGCGGTCACCTCCATCACCTATTTGCTGCTCAACAACATCCTGTTCAACCTGGGCGGGGAGGCCAGCGTGGCGGTATACGCGATTATCGGCCGGATGCTCATGTTTGCCCTCTTCCCGGTCTTCGGGGTTACCCAGGGCTTCCTGCCAATTGCTGGCTTCAATTACGGCGCCCGCAAATACCCCCGGGTTAAGGAAAGCATCTATACGGCCGTCAAATACGCGGCCCTGGTGGCCACTGGTGTTTTTGTCCTGCTGATGGTCTTCCCGGCGGAAATCGCCGATTTGTTCCTGAGTAACCGGGAGGATATGTCGGCTGCCGAAATCGCAGCGAACAATTTTGTTCTGGAACACGCCCCGGCCGCCATGCGCTGGGTCTTTGCCGCCACCCCCATCATTGCGCTCCAACTTATCGGCGCCGCCTATTTCCAGGCCATCGGCAAGGCCACCCCGGCCCTGTTGCTCACCCTCACCCGCCAGGGGTTCTTCTTTATCCCGTTGATCCTGATCCTGCCCAATTACCTCGGCGAACTCGGCGTCTGGATCTCCTTCCCAATAGCCGATTTTCTCTCCACGGTCGTCACCGGATACTTCCTGAAGCGGGAGGTGGATAGGGAGTTGGTTTGAAGGTTTGGCGATTTGAAGATTTGAAGATTGGGAGTTGATTTGAAGATTCGGAGGGTGATTTGAAAATGCGGAAATTTGTCAATTTGAAAGTTTGGCAATGAGGTCTTGTACTTAGTCAACGCAATATTCCTGCGCGTTTTTGTCCAATCAATCTTTGCGATTTCACGGTCCCGCTTGTTCACTATTTCCCAGGATTGTGTCCAGGACGTCCTGCCGGAAATCTTCCCGGGCCATTTCGGCGGCGAGTTCCTTTGCCTTTTGTTTATAGCCCGGGTTATCCCACAGGTCTTTCAGGAGGGGCTCCAGGCGGGATTCCGATAAGCGGGTGATCGCGGGACCCTTGGGGCCGAGCCCCCGACGGGCGAGCAAACTATTCCAGAAAAACTGGTCGATGATATGCGGGATGACCAGGGACGGGCACCCGTATTTGGCGGCCATGTGCGTGGTCCCCGAACCCCCGTGGTGGACCAGGGCATACATCCGGGGCAAGGCCCAGTCGTAGGGGATACTGTCTACAAAATAAAACTGATCGGTATTGTAGGTTTTTGGGTGCTTAAGGCCCCCACCGGCCGTATTCACAAGCGCGGGGACACCTAATTTTTTCAGGGTGTTCAGGAATATCCGGGTTTTCCCGGCCGGGTCCGGGTTCGTCATGCTCCCAAAGGTCACCATCAGGAGTTTCGGGTGGCGGTGCAGGAAGGCCATCAGTTCCGGCTCCGGCTTCCAGCGAACTGCCTTGTCCCGCTCGTGGTATCCGAGGACACGCACATGTTCCGGCCATTCTGGAGGTTGCGGAAAGAGGGCCGGAGAAACAGTGTAGATGGCCCGGGATCCAAAAAGGGCCCGGTTGATTTCTTTCGCCGAAAGTCCCGGGTTGCCCGGCAGGTGCCGGGCCGATTTCCGGATCGTATAGCTCAGCCCCCAATGCCCGACCTTAAAAGTCAGCCGGTTCAGCCAGGGGCCAAGGTTCCTGTTAAAGCCGATGTGTGAATAGTTTCGCACGGGATGGAGCACGTAAGGCACCGGGCTGACCAGGACCGTTTTCCCGGGGTGCTCCACCCCCCATATCACCGGATATGTGGCCTTTGCGTGATGTACCACTCGGTCTGGATGCCATTTTTCAACTGATTGGTATTGGCGTTGGGACACCAGTTTGCTTATTTTCAGGTACTCCTTTTGCACGGCCCGGTACGCCCGGAGTTTCTGCCAGGTGGAAGCGCTTCCCCCCATGGCTGCCTGCCCGATATCGCTCTCCAGGAGGTCTATAAATTCCGCGCCCAAAGACTCAAACTGGTGCCCTCCTTCCTCCGCCAGGTGGCGAAACTGTTCCGGGAAAACGCAAATGGTCTCATGGCCTGCCTCCCGGAGTATTTCCCCCAGGGCCAGGAAGGGCTCCATGTCCCCCCGGGTTCCTATCGACATGAGCAGAATACGCATAAGACTTATTTTTCAAATCGGCAGATCCTGAGATCTTCAAATCGGCAAATTTTCAAATCCTCAAATCAACTAAATATTCGAATCCATCATAATCCACCACTTCCCCTCCTCGTCCCTGTTCCAGACCAAAATATACTTGCCCGGGTAGGAGCCGCTGCACTGGCCAATTTCGAAGATGAGCTTTTCGTTGACCGGCGCTACCAGTAAGGGCTCCAGGGACAGTTCGTATTGGGGATTCTTCATATACTGATAGGTATTTATAAGGGCTTCCCGGCCTGTAATCATCGGCCCGTGGTTGTAGTACAACGCATCCGGCGTATAGAGTTCCCGTACGAGCTGGTCTACCTGATGGGCATTGCAATGGCTCATCCACTGAGTGCGGCGCACCTTAAGTTGCTCCCGGTAATTCTTCACGGGCCGGACCTCTTCCACCATTTCCAATTCCCGCCGGGGACCGGGCCATTCCAGGTTCCAGATCACCAACATCCGGTACTGCCGCCCATCCCGCAAGGAGATTTCAGCAACCTCATACCGGTAGGTATCCACATGGGGTTCCAGCAGGCCCATGGTCGCTAGGGAATCCACTTCCAGGTCCTGGTCCTTCCACCAGGCAGCCAGCTGTTCATCGCCCTGAAGCGTATTCCCGTCGGCGAACACCCGGACGGCATCCGGGGTATACATCTCTTTTAATTCCCCGGGCCGCTCCCGCAGGGTTTCCAACCAGGCCTCGGACAGCCCATCCGAATCCCTGGCCGACTCTTCGTATCCGGAACGGCCTTCCGGCTCCTGGGCGTGCAGCCTTTGGAATCCCGGGGTTCCCGGAATCCCAAACCCTCCCATCAACAGGGATCCCATAAAGTATAATACTAATCGATATTTTATAGTGTCGCGGCCCATGTGCTTCTTTTGCAACAAGATAGGGAATAAATCCGTGTTCGTTTTCCGGCTACGCTCCGTATTATAGAGCCGCAATGTGGAACCACCTCCTGAATCCACAGTTTGGGAGCCCACCATGGAGTGCGCATGAGTCAACCCCTATATTGACAACGCCACTTTAATAAAGGTTTAACATGGCTCAACCACCTGTTTATCAGTTTTTTAATGGATCGAGCACCCGGAGCCACCCCGAGGAGATTAAACCTTGGGCGTTTTATCGTATCTTATTTAATGGCAGACAACCTTTCCAAATACCGGAAACGCTATCATACCTGAAAACCAACAGAAAACGGGACTTCCTGAAGCACCCCCGTCTGCCCCATTCGGAAGGGTGCCGGCATATTATTGTGTTAACGCGTCAAACAGCGGCCTTCCGGGATTCGCCCGACTTGCTTCCTGCGCCCTGCTCCTGACGATTTTATCCCTGTTACTTGTAACCGCCTGCGGGCCGTCGCGCGACAGCATCCAGCCCACCCCAGGCCTTGATTCCCTTCAAACTTTATCCGCC
>CAXQQM010000237.1:0-6086 GCA_964226055.1 Robiginitalea sp.
GGACCCCATGAAATTCCCGTCCCCGGTTACCCAGCCGGCAATCACCGGTACCTGGTTATGACGCCCCTCCCGGAAATAGGCCGGCATATCCGTGTCGGGGAGAAAATGCCCGTCCCGGGTGACGCCAAATCGCCCTGCCCCCGGAATATTGCTCACCGCCAGAATGCTGTCTGCCGGGAGTTCCCTCAAGGCTCCAAGGGAACGCACCCCTGCTTTTTCCATAAAACGGACCCCGGCCGCTTCTGCCTGCTCCAGGTCCTGGGTGAGCTGGCCGGAAAGCAGCCCCCCGCTCTGCAGGATTGCTTTGTGGAACAAGCCTTTTGCCAGGGGGGATGCGATTTGCGCGTTTACGCTGAAAGCCCCGGCAGACTGGCCGGCAATCGTGACATTGTCCGGGTTGCCTCCGAATGCAGCGATGTTGCGCCGCACCCAATCCAGGGCGGCTGTCTGGTCCATAAATCCATAATTTCCGGAGGCTCCATGCCCGGATTCCTCACTGAGTTCCGGATGCGCCAGAAAGCCCAGTACCCCCACCCGGTAATTCAGGCTTACAAATACGACGCCCTTCGACGCCATCTCCGCTCCATCGTAAATAGCGCAATTCGCCGATCCGCTGTTAAGCCCGCCCCCGTAAATCCAGACAAACACCGGGAGTTTTTCGTTCCCGCTTTCAGCAGGTGTCCAGACATTCAGATACAGGCAATCCTCGCTCAGGGGTTCCGGTTGGGCGATAAATTCCTCACTCCAGGCGTAAAAAGGCCTTGGTTCATTCTGGATGGGGCTGGCCGAAAATTCAGTGGCTTGCAGGGTATCCGTCCAGGCCCTGACCGGTTGCGGGGCACGCCAGCGCAGCTCTCCGACGGGAGGTGCGGCAAAGGGGATGCCCTTGAAAACGCGCAGGCCGCGCTCGGAATCGGTGGTGCCGGAGACCCAGCCTTTGTCGGTTTTTACCAGGGTTGCCTGGCCGCGGGCGACGCAGCAGCCGATCAGCAGGGCGATACCAAGTATCAATCTTGTCATCTGTGTGAATTTGAAAGCGTTTAAATTACACATAAAATTGATCGCACCCGTAAACAAAAAGAAAGCCAGCCTCTGGGGGCTGGCATTGTGCAGACTTTAGGTGCTTCGCGGATCCCATCGTTCCCGGCGTCGGATGGTCGGGGAAATGGGCCGAGGCTGCGGCTGGCGGATCTGTCGGTCCGCCGGTTCGGCGGTCAGGCCCGGAAATCCTGAGGGGCCCAGACCGAGCACATCATGCCCGGGGCCGCCTTGGCCGGGTTTGCGCAGTCGTCCCTTTCATATCTCTGACAGCTTGTGCAATCTCGGTGGTTGGCCAATTCGGCCTTCATTTCAAAATGGTCACAGGTATAATGGCTGGCCACCTTCACCCCGTGGACTTTACACATACTGTCGCTCATCATGTTGTCGCAGTTCATGCAACTGCTTCCTAGTCGTATCGCCATGGTTGTATATTTTGATTCACTATAAGATACATGCGATAAGCCATAGAATCAATTTAAATAACTGGTTTTCAATTATTTAAATTTAGATTGATTTAAGATAATTGCAGGCAGGGCAAGGGGAAATATCCGGCCCGGTATTCTGTGACGTGCCGTTTTAAGGTTTGGAGCCGCCCCTGTCTGCCCATTACCCGCCAAATCGGAATTCCGCTGATGGTGTCCGGGCTTCCCGGAGGATTTTTTCCATCTCCGCCACCACCTCCGGGTGGTCCGAAGCGATATTGTGGGCTTCCCCGATGTCTTCAGAGAGGTCGTACAATTCAACGGGCCCGTCGGGATGCTCGAGGACCTCGTACCTGACCGCCTTCCAATCGCCCATTCGCACTGCCTGCCGGCCGCCCTGTTCATGGAATTCCCAATAGAGGTAGTTGTGCTGTTCCTGTCCGACCCCGGCCTGCATCAAGGTGGGTAAAAAGGAAAGCCCATCCATATCCCCCGGGGGGGCCGCACCCAGGATCTCCGCAAACGTCGGGAAGACATCCCAGAATGCCGACACGTGGTCCGTCTTTGTGCCCGCCCGGATTGTCCCGGGCCAGTGGGCAATCATCGGCACCCGGATCCCCCCTTCGTACAGGTCGCGTTTATATCCCCGGAGGGGTCCGTTGCTGTCAAAATAATCCGGATCCGCCCCGCCTTCCAGGTGTGGTCCGTTATCGGAGGTAAACACGATGAGCGTATTTTCCTCCAGGCCCAGTTCCCGGACCTTCTCCACAATTTCCCCCACCTGCCGGTCCAGGATGGATATCATGGCTGCAAAGGCCGCGTGGGGTTCCTCCTGGGACTCATAGGGGCCCCTTCGGTATTGCGGCCCGTCGTCCGTTCCTTCATAGGGCTTTTCCGGCGGGTACCTGCCCCGGAAGCGCTGCAGGGTTTCCCCCGGGGCGGCCAGCTCGGCGTGGGGTATAATGGAGGCCACATACAGGAAGAACGGGTTTTCCCGGTTCTCCTCGATAAAATTGAGCGTTTCCCGATGGATGAGCTCCGGCGCATAGCTGCCTTTCAGCTTGCCCGCATTCTCGTCCAGGACGATGGAATCTTGGTTGGACCAAAGGTGGTGGGGATAGTAATGGTGTCCCATCCGCTGGCAATTGTATCCAAAAAAGGTGTCAAACCCCTGGGCATTCGGGTCGCCCTCAGATCCCGGATATCCGAGCCCCCACTTGCCAAAGGCCCCCGTGGCATAACCGTTCTCCCGGAACATTTCCGCCAGCGTATAGGTGGAGTCCGGGATGGGGTGTTGGCCTTCCGGCTGCACCTCCCGGTTGCCCCGAACCGTGGTGTGCCCGGTATGCATCCCTGTCAGCAAGGCGGCGCGGGAAGGGGCGCAGACCGTGCTCCCTGAATAGTGTTGGGTAAAGAGCAAGCCTTCCTGGGCCAACCGGTCGATATTCGGGGTGCTGAATTTTTCCTGCCCATAGCAGCCCAGATCGCCGTACCCCAAATCGTCGGCCAGGATGTAGATGATATTGGGCGGGGCCGGGGGCGCCTCCACGGCGGCATTTTCCCTTTCCCCGCAAGCTCCCATCAGCAGGCACGCAACGATTGGTAAGGCGATGAAAAACCTGTTCCAATGCACGGGAACACGGCTCTCCAACAGAGCTGCACGGCCTTGCAACATGGCCACCCGACTCTCCGGCAAGGCAACCCGGCTTTCCAACAGGGCTGCCCGGCTCTCCAAAGGGCATTCATCCATGGGAAAAATATACGGGTTTTTCCCCGGTGTAATACGATGTTTTATATTTACAGGAGACCTGGTGCCGGCAACCGGCCCGGAAATTTCATAAAACCAACCAAACCTGAAACGATGAAACATCTCCGGTGGATAGCGGCCATCGCCCTCCTGGCGATCGCCTGCAAACAAGAAAAGAAAAACATTGCAACGCCACCCGAGGCACCTGCCAAATTACAGGCCCTGATCCTGGACGGGCAGAACAACCACTATGTCTGGCCAAAAACTACCGTGATGATGCGGGATTACCTGGAGGAAACCGGACTCTTCGACGTTTCCGTGCACCGGATGGATTCCGTGTGGCTGGGCATCAAATACAACGAGTCCCGTCCGGAGCCGTACACCTCCTTTATCGAAAATTACCCCCTGGATTCCACCGCCCGGGCCATCTCCCACGACCCGATCGAAACTTCTGATTTTACAATGGATTTTTCGCCCTACGATGTCATCATTTCAAATTTGGGTGCCTCCTCCCCGCTTTGGCCGGAAGCCACCCGGAAAACCTTTGAGCAATACGTGGCAAACGGTGGCGGCTTTGTGGTGGTACATGCCGCCAACAACCCCTGGGGCGACTGGACGGAATTCAACCGGATGATCGGTTTGGGCGCCTGGGGCGGCAGGGATGAAACAACCGGGCCCTATGTCTACTACAACGATGCCGGGGAGCTCGTCCGGGACGACTCGGAAGGGGTATGTGGCTCCCACGGGCCGGAATACGAATTCGCGCTGACCACCCGGGCGCCGGAGCACCCCATCATGAAGGGCCTGCCTGCCACGTGGATGCATACGCAGGACGAATTGTACGAGCGCATGCGGGGGCCCTTTGAGAATGCCACCGTCCTGGCCACGGCCTACGCGGATGTGGAAAAGAATGCCCCGCCCTGGAACCCCGAGGTAGTCGGTATCGGGCAACACGTACCCCAGCTCATGGCCATCGAATACGGACAGGGGCGGGTCTTCCATTCCACCCTGGGGCATTTTGACTATTCCATGGCATGTGTCGGGTTTATCACCACGCTGCAACGGGGCGCCGAATGGGCCGCCACGGGGGCAGTCACCCAGGAAGTTCCCGCCGATTTTCCGACAGCGGAGCAATCCGTATCCAGGGAATGGCAGCCCTAATTCGCGCAATCAGAAAACCTGATTAGGTATAGATAAATACTATAAATAGTTCGCCTGGCTATAGGTATTCTTAATTATTCATAAACTTCCCGAATTTTCGTTAAACTCCTCTTAACGAATGAAACTTTTTTCCCTTAAATACGTCTTAGTAGTGCGTGCAATTTAACAGGGCCTATTGCCCTTATCACGCTAAATTATATACAACTATGAGCCGTAATAAAAACACCGCAAACGAGAGCAACACAGGGGTGGACAGGATGCTGTCCCGCCATATGAGCTGGAAGAGTACCCGTAGGTTTACGGGATTGAAACTGATCCGGTTTTCCTAGCAGTCTAACACATGTTGCAAAGCAGAAAAAGGGGGCCTCGGGTCCCCTTTTTTATTTCCAGGCCGCTACCACCCCCTTCACCAGGAGTAGCACGGCTGCACCTGCCAGCAGGCCCACTATGAAATCCCGGAGCAATGCGGGCAGGGAGTGGAGGAAATCGTGCATAAAATCCAGGTTGTGCGTAAAGATGCCCCCGGCCACCAACAGCAGGGCAATGGTACCGATTACGGCGAGGCTCTTGATGACGTACGGAAGCGCCTGTACCAGCAGGTTCCCGACCTTGTCCGAAAAACTATCCTGCCGTTCGTTCAGGTCAATGAGCCGCAGGCCAAATTCATCCATCCGGATTATCAGGGCCACAATGCCGTAGACCCCCACCGTAGCCAGCAGGGCAATAGCCGTGGTGACCAGGATTTGCGTGAGCAGCGGCTCCTCCACCACCGTCCCCAGGGCGATAATTACAATCTCGACGGAAAGGATGAAATCCGTCAGCACGGCCGATTTGATCTTTTCCTTCTCATAAGCCAGGATTTCCTTTTTGGAGGCGTACTTTAAAGGGACTTCCTCTTTGGCATTCGGGTGCGGGAAGATGTATTCGTATATTTTTTCCGCTCCCTCGTAGGCCAGGTAAAACGCCCCGATGACCAGGATCACCGTGACGGCCACCGGCAGGAAAGCACTCAGGACAAAAGCCACCGGCAGGATGATGACTTTGTTCAGGAAGGATCCCTTGGTTATGGCCCAGAGCACCGGCAATTCCCGGGAGGAGATAAACCCGGAGGACTTTTCCGCATTCACCGCCAGGTCATCGCCCAGGATGCCCGCTGTTTTCTTGGCGGCCACCTTCGTCATGGTTGCCACATCATCCATCAGGGTTGCCACATCGTCCAGCAAGGCGAATAATCCGGAAGCCATAGATGTTTACGGTTTTTAATACAGCGGCAAAATACTAAGAATAACGGCACCATCGCGGCCTGGTTTTGCCCTGATCAAAAAAGAAACGGGCGCAGGGCAGAAACGCGCTTACCGGCCATCGCCTGACAAAGCATCAACTGTCCAAACCTTCAAGAAGTCCAGAATTCTGACGGAGAACAACCAAAGTGCTCTTTAAAGGCGGTAGAAAAATACGCAGGCTGGTTGAATCCCACCGAATACCCGATTTCCGAAATATTGTCGTGCCCTGCTTTCAGGAGCTGGGCAGCCAACTTAAGGCGTTGGGTCCGTATGAATTCAGAGGTGGAAAGCCCGGTCAGGGCTTTTAGCTTTCGATGGAGGTGCATTCGGCTCAGGCCTACCACCTGGGAGAAAGAGGAGGCGTTGAACTCGGGGTTTGTCAACTCATTGTCCAGGATTTCTTGAATCCAGATCGGAAGAGCACACGTCTGA
>CAXQQM010000238.1:0-6244 GCA_964226055.1 Robiginitalea sp.
TCGGGCTGCAGGTCGTAGGTGGCTACCTTGGGAGAAGGGCAGAGGATCCGGGATTCCCCTACGAAAGGCGCTTCCCGGCCCCCGTTGAAGAAGAAGGTGACGTGCGGGTATTTTTCGGTTTCCGCTATCCGAATCTGTTTCTTCCCGGCCCGGGAGAGCACTTCCCCGAGGGTATCCTTGATATTTTCCTTGTCGTAGACCACATGGACGTTTTTAAACGTGTCGTCGTAATTGGTCATCGTTACGTAATACAGCTTGAGCGGGTGCATGTTTTGTTCGTGGAAGGCTTCCTGGCTGAGTGCAAGGGTCAGCTCCCGGCCCCGGTCTGTCCGGAAGTTGAAGAAGACTACCACATCCCCGTCCCGGATTTGCGCCAGGGGCTTCCCATCGGGGCCCGTAACGGCAATAGGTTCCACAAACTCGTCCGTGGTACCCGAGGCATAGCTGGCCTCCAGAGCGGCGGCCGGGTCTTCCGTTGGGGTGCCCGTGCCGTTTACCAGCAGGTCGTAGGCCTTTTTGACGCGTTCCCAGCGCTTGTCCCGGTCCATGGCGAAATACCTGCCAACCACGGAGGCGAGTTTTGTCCGGGTACCCCGGGCAAATTCCACCAGATCCCGCACAAAGCCTACCCCGCTCTTGGGGTCCACGTCGCGTCCATCGGTAAACGCGTGTACATAGGCTGCAGGGACCCCGGCTTCGTCTGCCGCACGGATCAGGCCTTTCAGGTGGTTGATATGGCTGTGTACGCCCCCGTCGGAAAGGAGCCCCAGAAAATGGACGGGCCGGTCGTTTTCAATGGCATACCGGAAAGCTTCCTTCAGGGCAGGGGCATCCTTCAGGCTGTTGTTGGTAACCGCCAGGTTGATCTTGGCCAGGTCCTGGTAGACAATCCGACCCGCCCCGAGGTTCATGTGGCCCACTTCGGAATTCCCCATCTGCCCGTCGGGCAGTCCCACGTGCATGCCATCGGTTTGCAGGGTTGCGTGGGGATATTTCTCGTAAAGGGAATCTACAAACGGGGTGTCGGCCTGCTCGATGGCGGAGACTTTAGGGTCCGGGGAGATGCCCCATCCGTCGAGGATCATCAGTATGGCTTTGGAATTCATGGGCTGCGGTTTTACAATGCGGCCTTAAAAATAGGGGGAAATCGGAAGCTTTGCCACTAATTGGTCCGAAACTTTCGCCTGTCGGAGCCGGGGCTGGGGGAAGGATTCCGACCCCGGTCCCGTGACTACACCCAGGGCCCGCCAGGATGTTAAAATTTCGTTATTTAACTGTTAATCGTGAAACACTTACGCATAGGATTCGTCTATATTTATATAGTACGTATTTATTATTCATCATCAATCAAAAATCGACGCGTTATGAAGACATCTTCAGCAATGGCTGCAGTAATCGCATTGTTTACTGCCGCCCAACTCTCAGCCATGAGCAACTCCCTGGCTCCCACAGATCCCATTCCGGAAACCGAACTAGCCGTTTCCGGGCTTACCCCGTTTTGTAAGGCTATTATGAACGGGGATACCGCCACGGTGGAAAAAATGATCCAACTGGGCGAAGACGTAAACCGCAAATCCCTCGGGAAGACCCCGGTAATCTTTGCGGCCCGCTACAACCAACCGGAAATCCTGAAAATGCTCCTGGATAACGGGGCAGACCCCACGATCCGATGCGACAAGGGGTACTCAGCGATGAAATATGCCGAATTATCCAACGCCACCGAGGCCATGCAGGTCCTGCGGCAGGCGAAAAAAGCGTGAGACAGAAGGAGTTTACTCATCAATCAAAAAACCCCGGCGCTCACCGCCGGGGTTTTCATTTTCAAAGCCAGGGGCTTTTTGTGTTCTGGTAAAAGAGTCCGCGGGCGGCGGTCAGAAATCAAAGCCGGTAACCGCCCGGTAGATAAAGGCATACAATGCCATGGTCAGCATCAGGGCGCAAAAAACCGAATAACCCTTCAGCAGCACGACTACGAACGACGGCTTACATCCGTCAAAGGCGTGCATGTACAAATCCTTAAAATGTAATAGTGTTCCCATATAGTCTCGTTTATTAGATAAATCAAAGCTATAAGGGTTAAATCGGGGCAATGAACGCATTCAGCCTTTGCCATGTCTCGCTTCTGGAGCAAAAGGTAAAATGGTTCACGAAAAATTTGGGAGTACGTAAAGATAGCAAAAAAGCCCGGCCACCCGATTAATGCCCGTTTAATTCGATTAACTGCGATATTTCTCGATGGCCTCGCGAATCCGCTCGATCCGGTTGTCCGGATCCGGGTGGGTACTCTGGAATTCCGGGACGCGGTTGCCGCCGGAGGCTTCCTTGAGGATTTCCATCACGCGGATCATTTCTTCCGGGTCGTATCCGGTCTGCAACATGATCAGCACGCCCAGTTCGTCACTCTCGAGTTCGTCGTCCCGTCCGTTGGTAAGCAATGTGTTTTGCCCGATCCCCGCTACCACGTTCCCCATGTCCGCACCCACGGAGGCTCCCATTGACAGCGTTTTCCAAAAATTCGTCTCGGCAATGCGCTCGGCGGAATGCCGGCCGATGACATGGCCGATTTCGTGGCCGAGGACCCCGGCCAGCTGGGCTTCGTTCAGGCGGGAGAAAAGGGCATAGGTGATGAAAATCTGCCCGCCCGGCAGGGCAAAGGCATTCACCGTCTGCTCATCCGCAAGCAAGTGGAATTCGTATTGGTACGGGGTTTCCTCTGCGATGCTGTTTTCCACCAGCCGGTTGCCGATCGCATCCACAAAATTTTGCAGCTGGTTGTCGGCATAGAGCCCCCCGTGTTGCTGTGCTATTTCCGGGGCCGACTGCAAGCCGATGGCGATTTCCTGCTGGGCCGACATATTGATGGTCTGCGTCCGGCCGGTATACGGGTTTTCTTCCTGGTCGCCGCAACGCTGGATAAATGCAAAGGCCACAATGGCCAGCCCGATGAATATGCGGATTTTCCAATTGCCTCGCCTCATGGGTTTTCGGATGGGTTGATGCGAGCAAAGTACAAAAAAACGCTATAGTAAATCCGGGTTGATATCCAGGATGTTGTCGGTAAAATACGTCCGCAGAAACCTCGTGGTAAAGTGTTCGCTCCCGAGGAAATCTTCTTTTTCCATCAGGCGGATGAGGTTCAGCCGCCGGTACTCCTCGAGCATGTCCCGGGAGATCGGGGCGTAGGAATAATGCCAGGGCTCATATTTAAAACCACGCCTCCGGGGGTTATCTGTGTATACGAGGTAGAAGCCGTAGGATTCGCTGTTCGCATCCATCCAGGTTTTAAAATCTTCAAATGGCCCGCCGGACTCAAACTTGTCGGCCACCAGAACGTCCCCGTCTGCCGGTTTCGAGGCGTCAATCAGGTCTACGTCCGTACCCCAATGGTGGCGACTGGTCCCGGGGATGGTAGAGTATTCGATGATTTTGTCTATCGCTTCCAAGGGTTCCAGCCCTTCGTCGGTAAAGGCGATGTATTTGCGTTCAAAAATGGCCCGCTGGCGTTCAAAATTCCGGTAGCTGCTCACCACGGATATGTCGATGCCGTCCTGGTAGGCGTCCCGTTTCATACGGACGAAGGCCTCGTGGGCCTCCTTGCGGAGGTTGATCCCTTCCCCGAAAAGTTCGAGGTCCGTCTTGCCCATGAGTTCTTCCGGGGTGTAGTAGTCCTGGCCGCTGGCAGGAAGGGCCGCGAGTACGGATACAGGCAGGCCCATTGCCAGGCCCGCCATGCCGCTGTTTCGGATAAAGATGCGTCGTTTCATTATGTGGGGGGATTGAGCCCGGGTACTAAGGTACTTAATTTTGGGATTTTCAGGGGGTGGCCCCGCCCGCCCCGGTTTCAAGATACGCTGTGCTCCTGCAACGCACCAGCAGGCCCCAAGTCCTCTTAGTCGTTGAGGTAGAAATACCCCTGGTGCCGCTCCCGGAGTTCGGGAAAGGTGATGATATAGAAATAAATACCAGGTTCCAACCCGGATTGGCGTTGAACGACCAGATCGGTATTCGACTGCCCGTCAAATCCCCCTGTGTAATTATCCTTTTGATAAACCAACAGTCCGTAGCGATTGTAGATCTGCAAATTGTTCCCGGGTGCATCCCGAGCAGCCTCGATTTCCAGGGTTTCGTTTATCCCGTCGCCGTTGGGGGATAGGTAGTAATTGTCCAGTTCGACGGTCCGGTAGTTTTCTGATTCACCCGTCCCGCCAATGGTAATTATTTCATATTCACTTGGGACAAAGAGATCGGAGGTGAGCGAACCGTAGTCGCGGCCGCCTTCCACAGCGGTATTACCCAGGTTTACCCATGCTTGCTTTTCCCGGCTCCATCCCACCACGCGCAAATCCCCGAAAAACTTCACCACCCCGGCAACATTGCTGTATACGTCCCAGGTCAGGGTTACCCGGGAGGGGATATCGGCGTCGAGCGTCCAGAACTCACTGCGACTCACCCGCAGGCCAGGTTCATCAGTGGACCCGACGTCGAATCGGCCATTGAGGCTGATAGGGGCCTCGGGGTCCTCGGCGAAATAGGCGCTTTTGGCGCGGGCGTTAATAGCCTGGGATTGGATTTTCAAAGGTCGCAACCGGTCCATATCGCCGATGGGGAAAACAAAGTCCTGTTTGTTCTGCAGGGCGGCGTATCCATCCACTTTGGAGACGCTGCTTTCGCCCGTGTAAAAGGAATCAAAATCGAAAACGGGATAGTTTTCCGGGATGCTGCGGGAAGTTTTCAGGTTCCCGTGCACCAGGTTGGCATTGTTGCGGACTTCCACGGGCGTTTCCAGGTAAACCCCCTTCACAGCGGAAAATTCGACATCGAACAACACCGGGGTATAACCGCCGGACACCTTCAGGTCACCGGTTTCGTTATAGAAGCCTACCAGCCCCTCCAGGTTCTCAAAAGGCCCGTCGTTTTGGAAGTCGGCATGGAACCCCGCAGATCCATCCCCGTGGAGTTGCATGGATCCGTGGTTGGCAATACCCGATTGGGCTATCCCGGCCAATGGCATGAGGAAGGCCCCGAGCAGGAGAATAAAATATGTCGGCAAAACCTTCATGGAATTAGCGATAAGCTTGATAAAGGATGACAACGTCTTCTGCATAATTGTCCGTAATCAAACGGAAGCCGTCGGAATTCATTTGGGTAACACGAGCCCTGGTAAGCCCCAGCTTGTCACCATTCTGGTTGCTGTAACGCAGGCCAATGCAGTGCGAGTTGGATGCGAATCGGGAAATATCATTGATTGAGTTACCGCTTCCTCCAACGTAGATCACCTGCTGGTTCAATCCGCTGCCGGTATCCTGAACAAAGCCGTTCATTGTACCGAAAGCATTGTTGATGCCAGAATTATTATTCCCCACTCCATTATCGGAATCCAAATTGTAATTCTCTACGTTGGCGTGTGCAGAAAAGCTAATACTAGTCGGCTGAAAAGGGATTCCAGTAACATCCATTGTGCCGCTAGAAGTAATGCGAATGGCCCCCATCCAGACACGTGGCTGCATACTGGGAAGGTTCGTTGCAATTTCATCCAGCGCCTCCTGAACATTGGAAGATCCCAGCCCTGACGTCGTATTGTCGTAGGATACTTCCGCAGCGTCCTGATCATCCGTGTTGTCGAGGTATGCTGTAAGATCTACCGTGCCTCCGTTATCGAGGGTTAATGTGTTACCCGAAAGCGAAATGTTCTGGCTATCGGTGTTATCCAGGTAAGGAGTAAGGTCTACGGTTTGGCTGCCGCCATCTTCCAAAGTCAAAGTCAGGATGTCCCCGGTCAGGCTAAAGTCGGTGATTTGCTGATCGTCCGTGTTGTCGAGGTAGGTGGTAAGATCAACGGTGCCTCCGTTATCGAGGGTTAATGTGTTGCCTGAAAGCGAAATGTTCTGGCTGTCGGTGTTATCCAGGTAAGTCGAAAGGTCCACAGTACCCCCATCCTCCAGGGTCAGTGTATTCCCGGAGAGGCTCAGCGCCTGGTCATCGGTGTTGTCCTGGTAGGAGGAAAGGTCTACGGTTTGGGTCCCGCCATCTTCCAAAGTCAAAGTCAGGATGTCTCCGGACAGGCTGAAGTCTGTGATTTGTTGGTCGTCCGTGTTGTCGAGGTAGGTGGTAAGATCAACGGTGCCTCCATTGTCCAACGTCAAAGTGTTACCCGAAAGCGAGATATTCTGACTGTCTGTGTTGTCAAGGTAAGGCGCAAGATCAACAATGCCTCCATCCTCCAGGGTCAGCGTATTCCCGGAAA
>CAXQQM010000239.1:0-11448 GCA_964226055.1 Robiginitalea sp.
GAATTGTTGATAACTCGGGTGGGTTCCATCTGCTGGAACCGGCCTGTTTGCAGGGGTATTTCGTATATTTGTGAGATTGCAAAATTGCAGAAAAACAACCTGTAAACGAATGAGCAAAGAAGTAAAAGGAAAAGCGTACTCAGCAGACAGTATCCAGGCCCTTGAAGGCATTGAACACGTGCGGATGCGTCCGTCGATGTATATCGGTGATATCGGGGTGCGCGGGCTGCACCACCTGGTTTACGAAGTAGTGGACAATTCCATTGACGAAGCCATGGGGGGCCACTGCGATACGATCTCCGTAACGATCAATGAAGACAATTCCATAACCGTTGAGGACAACGGCCGGGGGATCCCGGTAGACCTGCATAAGAAAGAGGGGGTTTCGGCCCTGGAAGTGGTAATGACCAAAATCGGGGCCGGCGGGAAGTTCGACAAGGATTCCTACAAGGTTTCGGGCGGTTTGCACGGGGTAGGGGTTTCCGTGGTGAACGCCCTGTCGAAACACCTGAAAGCCACTGTATACCGGGAAGGCAAGATATGGGAACAGGAGTACGAACGCGGCCGGACGCTCTACCCGGTCAAGAGCACCGGGACTTCCGACCTGAATGGGACGATCGTCACCTTCCACCCGGATCCGGAAATCTTTCAGCAAACTATTGAATTCAGCTACGAAACGCTTTCCAACCGGATGCGGGAACTCGCCTATCTGAACAAAGGCGTAGCCATTACGATAACCGACCGGCGCGTTGAGGAGAAGGGGGAATTCCTGACAGAGAGGTTTTACTCCGAGGAAGGACTCAAGGAGTTTATCCGTTTCCTGGACGGGAACCGGGAGCCGCTGATCGCAGACGTCATCTCCATGGAAGGGGAGAAAAACGATATCCCGGTGGAGGTCGCCATGGTCTACAACACCTCCTATACGGAGAACCTGCACTCCTATGTAAACAATATCAACACGCATGAGGGAGGTACCCACCTCTCCGGATTCCGCCGGGGCCTGACCACCACCCTGAAGAAATACGCGGATGCTTCCGGCATGCTGGACAAACTGAAGTTTGAGGTAGCCGGGGACGATTTCCGGGAGGGGCTTACGGCTATTGTCTCGGTTAAAGTGGCGGAACCCCAGTTCGAAGGCCAGACCAAGACCAAGTTGGGGAACCGGGAGGTCTCTGCCGCCGTCAGCCAGGCGGTATCCGAAATGCTCACCAATTACCTGGAGGAGCACCCGGACGATGCCAAGATCGTGGTCCAGAAGGTAATCCTCGCGGCCCAGGCACGGCACGCTGCCGCCAAGGCCCGGGAAATGGTCCAGCGGAAGAACCCCATGAGCGGTGGCGGGCTTCCGGGCAAACTGGCGGACTGTTCCGACCAGGACCCGGAACGATGCGAAATCTTCCTCGTGGAGGGGGATTCGGCCGGTGGTACTGCCAAAATGGGACGCGACCGGAATATCCAGGCCATCCTCCCGCTCCGGGGGAAAATCCTGAACGTGGAGAAGGCCATGCAACACAAGGTCTTCGAAAACGAAGAAATAAAAAATATCTACACGGCCCTGGGGGTTACTATCGGTACCGAGGAGGACAGCAAGGCGCTGAACCTCGAGAAACTCCGCTACCACAAGGTGATTATCATGTGTGATGCGGACGTGGACGGGAGCCATATCGAAACGCTGATCCTGACCTTCTTCTTCCGGTACATGCGGGAGTTGATCGAAGGCGGACATGTCTATATTGCCACCCCGCCCCTTTACCTGGTCAAAAAAGGGAGCAAAAAGCGGTACGCCTGGAACGACAAGGAACGGGATGCGATCGTGGAAGAGCTCAGCACGAGCAGCGGCAGCCCGGGTATCCAACGGTACAAGGGTCTTGGGGAAATGAACGCCGAACAGCTCTGGGATACCACCATGAACCCGGAATTCCGCACGCTGCGGCAGGTGACCATCGACAATGCCACCGAATCGGACCGGATTTTCTCAATGCTCATGGGGGATGAAGTCCCTCCGAGGCGCGAATTTATCGAGCGAAACGCCGTTTATGCGAACATTGACGTATAAGAATCCCGATTTCACAACAAAAACCCCGGTCCTCCAGCCGGGGTTTTTTAGTTTAGATGCAAATTCCTACAAATGAAAAAGACGCTACTGGTTGCAAGTTTCCTGCTGGTCGGGGCATTTGCCACTGCACAATCGAATGTAAACGACCTGCTTGCCGCGGGCCTGGCTGATGCCGAACGGTTTACCAACGACTATCTCTCTCCCGTTTCTGAAGGGACCGTATTCAGCTTGTCCGGTTCCTGGCTGAACACAGCTACTGCCAAGCCGCTCGGCGGATTCGAGATCTCCATAGTGGGGTCGATGGCAGGATTCAAGAACAAGGAAGAGAAAAAGAGCTTTGTCCTCAACACGGCGGAATATGAAAACCTGCGTTTTGAAGACGGCAGCACCTCCAAAACAGTGGCGACCGCCCTGGGGGACATCGAAGGTGTCCGCGTGGTGGTCGAAGATGAGAACGGGTTGTTCTCGGAAAGCTTTGAATTGCCAACGGGCCTGGCTTCTGAAAACATCAATTTCCTTCCCGCCGCCTATATCCAGGCAGGGGTGGGCCTCGTTAAAGGCACGGAGGTAAAAGCCCGTTTTTTGCCTAAAATCAAGACAGACGACGTGGCGGTAAGCCTCTTCGGTTTTGGGCTGCTCCACGAGTTTACAAGCCACATACCGGCCAACCGCCTTTTTCCCGTATCCATCTCCGGGTTTATCGGATTTACCCAACTCAACGGGAGCTATGATTTTACGGACACGAATTTCATCGATGGGGAAAACCAGCGGATCGATACGCGCATCAGCGGCTGGAGTTTCCAGGCGATGGCCGCCACGCGTCTGCCGGTGATCAACTTCTACGGCGGGCTCGGCTATGTAACGGGGAAATCGGATACCGATGTGCTCGGGACCTATACGGTTACCTCCGGCCCGTTCCAGACCACCTATGAAGACCCGTTCTCTATCAACAAGAAAGCCAGCGGCGCCACGGCGACCCTGGGGACCAAATTAAAGCTCGGGTTCTTCCGCTTACACGTGGACTATACCCTGGCCGAGTTCAACCTGTTGAGCGCAGGCATCAATTTCGGGTTCCGGTAGGACGCCCGCAATCCCGCAAAGCGAAACAGCCCCGCCTTAAATGGCCGGGGCTGTTTTCATATAAAGAAATGGTAAGAAATGGGCTTGTTAAAAGCGGGCTATTCCCGCTGTGCCAGCACCTCGCCCTGCAGGTCGAGGAGTATCTCGTTGTCCGGGTTTCGTTTCAGGGTGACCCGGTCAGCCTCCCGGTCCAGTCCCGGATATTCAATCCGGTAGACCCCTCCCTCTTTTTCCCAGGAGAAATCGGTTTTTACGTTAAGGACATTTCCCTCGTACCGGTGGTATCGGCCCAGGTAGGCGTCGTTGAAAATCCATTCTTCCCTTATGGAGATGCGGCCCTGCGGGGCCTCACTAAAGTCGGCGCGGCTCCAGATCCCGATGACCGGGTCGTTGTTGGTTTCGACCTCGGAACATGCCGCCAGGGTCACGGTGGCGCAAATTATGAGCAGGAAGAAGGGAACTTTACATCTCATGGTTCGGCTCGGTTAAGGTTTGGGGTATACTTGCAACGGGGGGACGCGCCCTGTATTGTTTTTTTTCGACCAACGACCTTCCCGGGGGCGTGTATTTCGATGAACGGGCCAAAACATTAACATCCGACCCCGGTTCGGCATCCTTACCGACAGGGCTTCAGATCCCCCCTAAATCCTCGGATATTCGGCTATTTTTCCCTATTTTTGGCAGGCTGAAAATCAACTATAAAAACAGTATTATGAAAGTAACCATTGTGGGTGCAGGAGCTGTAGGAGCCAGCTGCGCAGAGTATATTGCCATCAAGGATTTCGCCTCGGAAGTGGTGTTGCTGGATATCAAGGAAGGGGTCGCCGAAGGCAAGGCGATGGACCTCATGCAGTGTGCCTCCCTGAACGGTTTTGACACGCGCATCGTCGGATCTACGAACGACTATAAGAAAACGGCCGGAAGTGATATTGTGGTGATCACCTCGGGCATCCCCCGGAAACCCGGTATGACCCGAGAGGAGCTCATCGGCATCAATGCGGGGATTGTCAAATCGGTTTCCGCCAGCCTGCTGGAACATTCGCCGGATGCCATCGTCATTGTGGTCTCCAACCCGATGGACACGATGACCTACCTGGTACATAAATCCACCGACCTGCCGCGCCACCGGATTATCGGGATGGGCGGAGCCCTGGACAGCGCCCGGTTTAAATACCGGCTTGCCGAGGCCCTGGAAGCCCCGATTTCAGATGTGGACGGGATGGTTATCGGGGGGCACAGTGACACGGGCATGGTCCCCCTCACCAGCCACGCAACGCGGAACAGTATCAAGGTTTCAGAATTCCTCTCCGCGGAGCGGCTGGAGCAGGTAGCAGAAGATACGAAAGTGGGCGGGGCCACGCTGACCAAACTCCTGGGCACCAGTGCCTGGTATGCCCCGGGTGCGGCAGTTTCGGCCCTGGTACAGGCCATCGCCTGCGACCAGAAGAAAATGTTCCCATGTTCCGCCCTCTTACAGGGGGAATACGGCCTGGACGACCTCTGCATCGGCGTCCCCGTACTCCTGGGTCGCAACGGCATCGAGGAAATCGTCAATATTGAACTGAGCGAAGCCGAAAAGGCCAAAATGGCCCAGAGCGCCGAAGGGGTATCCAAGACCAACGCCCTGCTGGACGTGTAAAGTACTCCCCCGGCTGCCGGCGGATTCCAGTCAGTCCGTGACCTGGACAAAAACGGCCCGTCGCCCGATTACCGATAGGGGAACTTCAAAAGGCATGCGCGCCGAGGGCATGCCTTTTTTCATGCCGCCACCCGGGTGGGAACCCCACATTCCCAGCGGCTTGAGGCTCGCTACAAAAGCGTTGAATTTATTGGCAGTTCCTAGGGGAAGTAATATATTTGCACGCTGTTTGCAGCACCGTAATTATTTCAGATAAGCATTTAACTCATGAATAATAAAGGACTTATAAAGCTTTTTGCTTTGCTGTTCGGGCTGGTGAGTATCTACCAGTTATCCTACACCTTCATTGCCTCCAAGATCGAATCGGACGCAGAGGCCTATGCCGCCTCCACGGTTTCGACCGATGAGGAAGATTATGTCGCCAAGCGGGAGCAGGCAGAAGCGAGGTACCTGGATTCGGTGGCCAAGAACCCGATCCTCGGTTTTACCTCCTATGAGGATGCTAAAAAGAAAGAACTCAACAAAGGCCTCGACCTGAAGGGTGGGATCAACGTAACCCTGCAGATCTCCGTTCGGGATATCCTTTCGGGCCTCGCAAACAATACCAAAAACCCGGTCTTCAACAAGGCCCTGGCCGATGCGGATGCCGCCTCCCGCAACAGCGATGAGACCTATCTTGAGTTGTTTTTCGACGCCTTCGACGCAATTAAAGGGGATACGAAACTCGCTTCCCCGGACATTTTTGCCAACAAGGGCCTGAGCGATGAGATAAACTTTGAGATGAGCGACGAGGAGGTAAAGCCCATCATCCGGCGCAAGGTGGATGAGGCGGTGATCTCCGCGTTTGAAGTACTGCGGGAACGTATTGACGGTTTCGGCGTAACCCAACCCAATATCCAGCGGGAAGGGAATTCAGGCCGCATCCTGGTAGAACTGCCGGGGGCCCGGGATATCGCCCGTGCACAGGATTTGCTCTCCAGTACGGCCCAGCTTGAGTTTTGGGAAACTTACGAGCCGGGCAACCAGAACCTGATCAGCTTCTTTATCCAGGCCAACGAAGAACTCAAGTCCATTGTGGAGGCAGACGCGCCTGAGCCAATAGAGGAAGCCAGCGAAATTGACTCCCTGCTGTCGGACGTAACCCAGGACTCCCTGGACCTGGCCTCCGAGCGCAACCCGCTTTTCGAAAAGCTACAACTCAACGGGCCCGGCTATGCCATCGGCCTGGCAGCGATCCAGGACACGGCCCAAATCGGAGCCTGGCTGCGCATGCCGCGCATCCGCCGGCTGTTGCCGCCCCAGGTCCAGTTCACAAAATTCATGTGGGAACGGCCTTCCCAGGGCACCGAAGTGGCAGCCCTCTACGCCCTGAAATCCAACCGGGACGGGGTACCCCGTATGAGCGGTGACGTGGTCAGCGATGCCCGCGACCAGTTTGACCAGTACAACCGGCCGGCTGTGGGGATGGACATGAACGTGCGCGGGGCCCGCGAGTGGCAGGAACTCACCAACGAAGCCAACCTGAACAATACAGGGATTGCCATCGTGCTGGACAACCGGGTGTACACCGCGCCGGGGGTTTCCCAGAAAGGGGGGATTCCCGGGGGTAGTTCCGAAATCACCGGAACCTTTACCGTGACGGAGACCAAAGATATCGCCAACGTATTGCGGGCCGGGAAACTCCCCGCCGAGGCGGAGATTATCGACTCGTTTGTGGTCGGGCCTTCGCTTGGGCAGGAAGCGATCGACAGCGGGTTTACCTCCTTTGTGATCGCGATGATCTTTGTCCTGATCTGGATGGTATTCTATTACGGCAGGGCCGGGTTGTTCTCGGACATCGCCCTGGTGTTCAACATCGTATTGATTTTCGGGGTGCTCGCCAGCCTGGGGGCCGTCCTGACGCTGCCGGGGATTGCGGGTATTGTATTAACCATTGGTATGTCCGTGGATGCAAACGTGCTGATCTTTGAGCGGATCAAGGAGGAATTGCAAAAAGGCAAGGGGATGGCGCAGGCTGTTTCGGACGGTTTTGACAACGCCCTTTCCTCTATCCTGGATGCCAACATCACCACCGGGCTCACCGCCCTGATCCTGCTGGTATTCGGTTCGGGCCCCATCAAGGGCTTTGCAACCACGCTGATCATCGGTATCCTGACCTCCCTTTTCACGGCCATCTTTGTGACGCGCCTGCTTATTGACGCCTACCTGAGCCGCCGCGGCCGCAAACTGGATTTTGCAACCGGGATTACCCGGGGCCTGTTCCAGAATATGAATATCGACTTCCTCTCCAAGCGGAAGATCGCCTACGTGGTATCCGGCATCCTGCTGATTGCCGGGCTGGCTTCCCTGTTTACCAAGGGACTCGACCAGGGGGTAGATTTCGTAGGGGGGCGGAACTACCAAATCCGATTTGTGGATGCGGTTAACCCGGTTGAGATCACCGGGGAGCTTTCCGATGCCCTGGGGAGCGCCAGTGCCAAGACCTTCGGGGATGCGAACCAGATTATGGTAACGACCAAATACAAAGTGGACGTGCAGGGGACCGAGGTGGATGAGGAAATCCTCGGGATCCTGTTTAACTCCCTCCAGAAATACCTGCCGGACGGAACCACCTACGAAGATTTTGTGCCCGGGGGCACCAATGAAGATGTCGGGGTGATGAAATACCGGAAAGTCGGGCCCACCATTGCGGACGATATCAAGAAGAATGCCGTATGGGCGGTCTTCGGTTCCCTGGCGGTAGTCTTCCTCTATATCCTTTTGCGTTTCCGGCGCTGGCAGTTCTCGCTGGGTGCTGTGGCAGCTGTTTTCCACGACGTGCTCATCGTCCTGGGGGTCTTTTCGGCAACCAGTGCGCTGATGCCTTTCAGCATGGAAATCGACCAGGCATTTATCGCCGCCATCCTGACGGTGATCGGTTACTCCCTGAACGATACGGTGGTAGTCTTTGACCGGATCCGGGAGATCATTGCCGAACGCGGCTGGCGCGCCGGTGAGAATACCAATATGGCCCTGAACAGCACGCTGAGCCGGACGCTGAACACCTCGCTCACAACCCTGGTCGTACTCCTGTCTATCTTTATCTTCGGGGGGGAGACGCTGCGCGGCTTTATGTTTGCAATGATTGTCGGGGTGATCGTAGGTACCTATTCATCGCTCTTTATCGCTACCCCGATCATGTTCGATTCCCTGTCCAGGAAGATCTCGGCCGGGAAGGAGTAAGCAAGAGCATCCCGGGGCTTACCCTAATGGGCCCGGATTGAAACAATAATAAATCGCTGCCATTGTGCAGCGATTTTTTTTAACCGGAAAGGAGCCACCTGCGGGCTGCCCGACGGCTTGTAAACAGGTCTACCTCAAAGCCTTCGTGGATCATGAAGTCCCTGAGCAGCGTCAGGTAGAAATGGTCCTCCAGGCGGGCCACCAGGGCGAGCTTATAATCGCGTTTCCAGCCGCCTTCCGCGGCTGAGCGGGCAATCTGGTAGGCGGATTCCACGGATTGTTTTTGTCTGAGTTGCAACCGGGCCATCACGCGAACCCGGTTGGTGGCCTGGCATTGGGCAGTAAATTCCCTCCACAATTCGGTGAAGGACGCTATATCCCTGCCTTTTTTTCGTGGGTTTTTCAGGGTGATTTCGAGATAGCCCCGTGTTTCTTTGAATACCAGCGTAGTGGGCATGATAAAGGCGGTTATGGGTTCATATTACTTGAAAACCGCTTGTTCTGGAGGAGGCTGTAAGGCAGATCAAATTACGGAAAGCCTCAATAAGTTACGAAAAAATTAATTGTGAAACTGTTTTGGCGATGCGATCCCTGTTCAGGCGATGCGATCCCTGCTCAGATGATGCGACCCCTGCTCAGGCAATGCGACCCCTGCTCAGGCAATGCGACCCCGGGATCCCCCTTGTCCGCTTTCCAGGACAAGTGTTTTTTCAGGTTTCAGCCCGGGCTCGGCCCGGTGAGATACAAAAACCACGGCCGTGCGGCTTTCTGCCGCCATTTTCCGGATCAGCGATACCACCAGGGAGGCAGAGGGCTCGTCCAGGGAAGCGGTAGGCTCATCGAGAATCAACAGGGGGGGGTGCTTGATCATGGCCCTGGCGCAGAATACCAGGCGTTGCTGCCCCTCGGTGAGATCCCGGAACAGGACATCCCGCTCCCGTTCCATCCCGAGCAGTCCAACCCACTGCCGGGCCAGTGAAAGCTGGAGGTCACCGGGCTGCTGATAAAGCCCCACGGAGTCGGTCAATCCGGATACGAGCATGTTCTCCACGCTGTGGTATCCGCGGAACCTGTCGGCCATGGCCGGGGTAAAGTACCCGATGTGTTCTTTGATGTCCCAGACACTTTCCCCGCTGCCCTTTTTCGTACCGAAGAGGTAGAGTTCCTGTCCGTAGGCTTTGGGGTTGTCCCCGGTAACCAGGGAAATCAGTGTGGTTTTCCCGCTTCCGTTTGGCCCCCGGAGTTCCCAGAATTCGCCCCGACGGATTTGCCAGTCGATGTCTTTTACGATAGTTTGCCCTCCATAGGCTACCGATACGCCACGGAATTCCACTAGCGTTTCGGGAAGTTCAGGCAGGGGCCCGGGAGGAGGGGGGATGGATCCGGAAATCCGGGCCCCGGAGGGGATTCCGGGCTGGTAGTCGGGAAATCCCACCAGGTCCCGTCCCTTGAGAAATGCCCGGTGGGCCATACAGGGGAGCATATCCGACGGGCGGCTTGCCAACTGGATCAGCAGGACCTCTTGGGATAGTTCTTCCAGTTTCCCAAACAGGGATTCCCGGGATGCCCGGTCCAGGTTATCGAAGGGATCATCCAGTATCAGGAATTCGGGATGTTGTCGGAGCAGGTAAGCCAGGAGGGCTTTTTTTCGCTCCCCGCTGGAATAGGTGCTTAATTCCCGGTCCGGATGCGGCTGGAGTTCCGACCGGTGGTGCCGGGCTTCTTCCTCTATAAAATCCGCAATCCGCGCATTGGAAAACAATTGCCCCTGCAAGCCGCGTAACCCACTGAGGGCCCCGGGCGGATTTCCCCGCAGGAGGGACTCCGCAAATGCGTGTTTGTCCGAATGGTTATCCGTGAATATGACGGTGTGTTCGGCCATCGGCTAATCGGTCCTTTCCCAACGAATCCGGTCACCGGGTTCCAGCCCCCATTGTTCACTGAGCCCGGCATTGACCTCCAGGACGTACTGGACAGGGACCCCGGAGGGGATGCTTCCTTCGTCCAGGGGTTGGGCATTGCGCCGGATGGTGGCAATTTCCCGGTTCGAACCGATAAATATAATGTCCAGTGGGATCAGCGTATTTTTCATGTAGAACGCGTGTTGTTCCTCCGAGTCAAACATAAAAAGCATCCCCCGGTTTTTTTTCATTTCCTTTCGGTACATCAACCCGGTTTGGGTCTCGTACTCCGAATCCGCAATTTCAATATCCAGCACGGCCAGGACAGAATCCGATTCGGCCGACAGGATTTCCAGGACACCTTCTTTGGTAAACTGTACCTCCTCGGTTTTTAGCGCCGGCTTTTCGGCATCTCGGCACCCGGACAGGCAGCAGAGAGCCGCAACGACGAGGACTGCGGGGAGACGGGCAATCATCCTGCGGAACGCTGGGGCATGGGAATCAGGCATGGCTGGCAGGCTTTGTGGGACGGAACATAAAATACAGGCCCAGCAGGACAAAGGGGATGCTGAGCCACTGGCCGGTGGAGAGGTACCCCAGGGTGTCTTCAAACCCGCCCTGGCTTTTCTTGACGAATTCTACAACAAACCGTATGCTCCAGAGCAACACGAGGAACAGGCCAAACAGGTACCCGGGGCGAGCGGCCTTGGAGGTCTTCCAGTAAAGCCAGTAGAGGATTGCAAAAACGCCGATATACAATAATCCCTCGTATAACTGGGCCGGGTGCCGGAACGGGATGGCCTGGAGCTGCTCCGCAAATTGCGGATCGTCGGTAAGGGCGCGGTAAGCGGCCTCCGGTGTGCGTTCCCCTGTGATGTGCATCGCCTGGCCGGCCGGCATGTCGTCCGAATCCCGGACGAAGCGGGTAGCGAGGAAAAAGGAGGCATCCGTGATCTTGCCGTTGATTTCGGAATTGAAAAAATTGCCCAGGCGCACCAGGAAAGCCCCCAGGGAGACGGGGATGACAATCCGGTCCAGGATCCAGAGCATGTCGAAGGATTTGTATTTCCTTGTAAAGAGGTACATCCCGATAATCACCCCGATGGCGGCCCCGTGGCTTGCCAAACCGGTAAACCCGGTAAACTCATACCCATTGATGATCCCAAAGAGGCTGCTCCCCGCCTGTTCGCGGATGGGAAGCAAGATCTCCACCAGGTGGCGACTGTAGTAATCCCAGTCGTAAAAAAACACGTGCCCAAGACGCGCCCCCAGCATGGTGGCCAGTACGGCATAGATAAATAGCGCATCGAGCTCCTCCCGGGAGCGTCCTTCCCGCTGAAAAATCCGTTTCATCAGGTACCACCCCACTGCGAAGGCGATTATCCAGAGGAGGTTGTAATATTTGATTTGCAGCACCCCGAGCTTGAAAAGCGTATCGTCCGGATTCCAGGTGAAACCTAATAGAAACATATTGGATATTTGCCGGCTAAGATACAAATTCCCCCTCGACACAGCGGAATGAAAAGGTCCAGTGGACCTTTTGAGCTGTG
>CAXQQM010000240.1:0-8004 GCA_964226055.1 Robiginitalea sp.
TGACACTCTTTCCCTACACGACGCTCTTCCGATCTCCAGCCCTTTTCATGCTTCACGGGTACGGAAGCAACGAGCAGGACCTGTTTTCATTTGCGGGGGAACTGCCTGCGGACCTCTTTGTGATTTCCATACGGGCACCGTTCGACCTGGAGCCATTTGGCCATGCCTGGTACTCCATTGATTTTTCAGCAGATAAGGGGAAGTGGAACGATGTGGCACAAGCACGGGAAGCCCGGGAAACCGTACGAGGTTTTATCCGGGAAGCTGTTAAGGCCTACGGTTTGGACACCGGCCGTATCAACCTGTTGGGTTTCAGCCAGGGGACCATCCTGAGTTATGCGCTGGCCCTTTCCTATCCGGATGAGTTCCGCAATATTGTTGGGCTCAGTGGGTATATTGACCCGGAAATGCTGGTAGATGGGTACCGGGAAAAAGATCACAGCTACCTGCAGGTATACGCCTCTCACGGCCAACTGGACATGGTAATCCCCCCAGCGTGGGCCCAGTTGGTGCCCGGTTTCCTGGACGAGCTTAAAATACCCAATATCTTTGAGGAATTCCCCGTGGGCCACGGGGTCAGCCCGGAAAACTTCCGGTCGTTCAACCAGTGGCTTTCCCAGCGCTACTGATGGCTGCGGGCATAGAGCAGATGGTCCAGGACGGTAAAATCGATGCCCAGGTCGTCCTTTAATTCGTATTCTATCAGCAACTCCCCCCAATATTTTCCGTCCGAGAAATCGGCCAGTATCCACCGGTGGTTGAGGACTTTGATCTTGTTGATCTTGAAGTCGTTTTCCATCCCCTCATAGGGTACCAACGGGTTGTCCCCCCGGGGTTCATTGGTCTCCAGCAGTTTGTCCGCGATATATCGGGAAGGGTTTTCCAGTTGCAGGTGGTCGTAGTACACCAGGGCATCGTCATTGTTCTCAAGGCTGAAATACTGCATATCGAGCACCTCCAGGCGGGACGCTTTCAGGGAATCCTCCAGGGCTCCGACCTGCCCTTGCAAGGCCTCGATTTCCGATGAGGCCTCGGCTACCTTCCGGTTGCCGGAAAAGGCCAGATAAAGGGCAATCAGTGCGGCAAAGAGAAACAGGTAGCGATAGATATTCTTTTGCATGGATCAAAGGGTTAGTGTTAGGTTGTCATGGGCCAGGTGAACGTGGTCAGGTAGGCGGGATTCCACTTCGGCATGGAAACCCATCCGGTGGCTGATGTGGGTCAGGTATGCCCGTTCCGGACCGACGCTTTCTATAAATTCCAGGGCCTCTTCCAGGTTGAAATGCGAATGGTGCGGTTCGATACGCAGGGCGTTGACGGCCAGGACGCGCAAACCCTGTAACCGGTGGGCTTCCTCTTGTTCGATCGATTTGACATCCGTCAGGTAGGCGAAATCCCCGAAGCGAAACCCGAAGACCTGTAATCTGTTGTGCCAGGCCTCCACCGGTGTTACCCAGTGGCTTCCCAGGCGAAATGCCCGGCCTTTTTCGATGGTGTTTACGGCTACGGATGGCGCCCCGGGATAGCGGTCCTCATCCGTAAAAATATAGTCGAATCGCCGCTGCAACGAAGCGACAACCCGTGGGTGGGCGTAGATCGGGATATCCCCCTGCCGGAAGAAAAATGGGCGGATATCGTCCATTCCCGCGGTATGGTCGGCGTGTTCGTGGGTAAAGAGGATAGAATCGAGGCGGGATACCTGGTTGGCGAGCATTTGCTGACGAAAATCCGGGCCGCAATCCACCACGCAATTATACCCGTCGTCATAGGTGACCATTACAGATACACGGAGCCTCTTGTCGCGCGGGTCAGCACTTTGGCAAACCGGATCGTCGCTCCCGATTACGGGGATGCCCTGGGAGGTTCCGGTGCCTAAAAAGGTAATCTTCAACCGCGTGCTAGTTTGCCTCAAATTTATAACATATTTATTACTTGGAATGCGGCATCTTTTTATCTTTGTTTGTTGAAAGCGACCCCTATGGCCACTGTTCAGAAGAATGAATTCGCATTTGAGAATATCCCCTCCATCAAAGCCAAGACGCTTCGGATCAATCTCAACCCTGACATTTACGGAACATTCGCAGAAATAGGGGCCGGACAGGAAACGGCCCGTCATTTTTTCCGGGCAGGCGGGGCCTCCGGGACTATCGCCAAGGCGATGAGCGCTTATGACAAGGCCTTCAGCGATGCCATCTACGGCCTTGAGGAAGACGGGCGGTATGTCACACAGAGCCGCCTCAAAAAAATGCTTTCCCACGAGATGAAGCTCATGGAAGAGCGCATCAGCCGGGACAGGCACCCGGACCGCCTCTTCTTTTCCTATGCCAACACGGTGGCCACCATCGATTTTTCCAAGCGTTACAAAGGGCACGGCTGGGTCGGTATTCGGTTTCAACTGGATCCGAAGCAGAAGGGATTCGACGAAATCGTCCTGCACCTCCGGTTCAAGCAGAACGAAGCCCGCCTGCAGCAGGAAACCCTGGGGATTGTGGGGGTCAACCTGATCTACGGGGCATTTTACAAGCACCACAAGCCGCGCAAACTCCTGAAATACCTGTACGACCACATCGACAAGGATACCCTGGAGATCGATATGGTCAATTTCAGCGGGCCGAATTTTGACCATGTGGACAACCGGCTGATGAGCCTGCAACTCATCAAGAACGACATGACGGATGCCGTCATGTTCGGCGCGGACGGCAACAACCTCCTGCCTGCGGCCGTCCTGTACAAAAAGAACATCCTGGCGCTCCGGGGCAGTTTCCGGCCGGTGACCAAGGTGAATATGGATATGTTTCAGAAATCCTATGACATATTCATCCGGGAACAAACCGTCGAGGAAGAAAATACCATTGTCATTTTCGAGATTACCCTCACAAACCTCCGGTCTTCAGGGGAAATTGACGAGCAGGATTTTATGGACCGTGCCGAATTGCTGTGTTCGCTCGGGCATATGGTGATGATTTCTAAATTCTCCGAGTATTACAAACTCGTGGAGTACTTCAACAACTATACGAAGAACCGGATCGGCCTGACCATGGGGGTCAATAACCTGATCGACATCTTCGACGAAAAGTATTACCGTCACCTGAGCGGGGGCATCCTCGAAGCCTTCGGGAAACTCTTCTTTAAAGACCTCAAGGTATACCTCTACCCGATGAAGAACCCGGACACGGGCCAGATCATGACCAGTAACAACATCAAGGTACACCCCCGGATGAAGGAACTCTACAAGTTCTTTAAATACAACGGGAAGGTCATGGACATCATCGACTACGACCCCGACATCCTGCACATCTTTTCCAGGGACGTCCTGAAAAGGATCACTTCCGGCGAAGAGGGGTGGGAAGAAATGCTTCCGGGGGGAATTGCGGAAATGATCAAGGAGAAGCAACTCTTTTTACCGCAAAAGGCCTCAGCCGAAAAAACGCCCGCCGAAAAAGCCGATAAATAAAAAAGCCGGGGAATCCCCCGGCCTTTTTGTTTCATATACCCGGAATTTAACCGGCTATTCGAGGATCTGGGCCGCGTGGTCCTTGGTCTGCACCTTGTCAATGACGCGTTCTACATGGCCGTCCTGTCCGACAATAAAGGTCTTCCGGTGGATGCCTTCGTATTCGCGCCCCATAAATTTTTTGGGTCCCCAAACGCCAAATGCATCGATCACGGTCCGGTCCTCATCGGCAATCAACGGGAATGGAAAGTTGTATTTATCCCGGAATTTCGCCTGTTTTTTCGGTGCATCCGCACTCACCCCCACGAGGGCGTAGCCGGCGTCCCGGAGCTCTGCATAATGGTCGCGCAGGTTGCAGGCTTCGGCGGTACAACCCGGGGTATCCGCTTTGGGGTAAAAAAATACCACCCATTTCTGCCCGTTGAAATCGGAAGTGGAAATCGGGTTTCCGTCTTGATCGGCAGCTGTAAATTCCGGTACTTTATCCCCGGCTTGCAAGGTTTTCATATGCTATCTTGTGTGTTTAGTTATTTTTATGCAAAGTTAAACATAAATGACCAGAAAAGAAAAGGCTGAATATATAATCGACGCCCTCGAGTCCATTTATCCCGAAGTGCCTGTCCCCCTTGAGCACAAAGACCCGTATACACTGCTGGTCGCCGTCCTGCTATCCGCACAGAGTACTGATGTACGCGTCAACCAGACCACTCCCCTGCTCTTTGCACGTGCCTCCAGCCCGGAAGCCATGTCCGAAGTCCCGGTAGAGGAAATACGGGAAATTATCCGGCCCGTCGGGCTTTCCCCTACCAAGGCAAAAGCGATCAGGCGTTTGTCCGAAATACTGGTTGACGAACATGGGGGCCGCGTCCCCAGGGACCTGGAGGCTCTCGAACGGCTGCCCGGAGTGGGGCATAAAACAGCCAGTGTCGTGGTTTCCCAGGCTTTTGGCATCCCTGCATTCCCCGTGGATACGCACATCCACCGGCTCATGTACCGCTGGGGGTTGTCCACCGGGAAAAACGTCGTCCAGACCGAAAAAGATGCCAAGCGCCTTTTCCCGGAGGAGCTCTGGAATAAATTGCACTTGCAGATTATCTGGTACGGCAGGGAATATTGCCCGGCAAGGGGCTGGGATCTGGAAAAAGACGTGATTACCCGTAAAATTGGGAGGAAATCAGTCTTGCGGGAATACGAAAAGAAAAAAGGGGGGCGTAAAAAATAGGATTACCTCCCGGGGAACCTGCCACAAACTGAATAAAAAAAGACCCGCCGAAGCGGGTCTTTGAAATTTTAGTTGAGGTTCGATTCAAACTGGAACCCCTGGTAACCCAGTACATGCAGGGATCGGGAGTACTGCATCAGGAAGGAAATTGTCTCCTGCTTAACCCGAACCAGTTTACATGCATCGGTCTGACTTGCGTAAATTTTTTCCATATGCTTAGAGTTCGTTACAAGAATATAACGCAAGCGAAATGGAAATATTGCTCGGCAGGGACTGGCCCGGAAACTAGTTGGTCAAAACAATCTTGTTTTTCTGGATAATCTTGCGCAGGTTGATCAGTGCGTAGCGCATCCGGCCCAGGGCCGTATTGATGCTCACCCCGGTGCACTCGGAAATTTCCTTGAAGCTCATGTCCTTGTAGATACGCATGATCAGGACTTCACGCTGGTCGTCCGGCAATTCGTCGATCAGCAGGCCCAGGTCGCTGTCGATCTGGTCTTTGATCAGTTGCTTTTCGATATTCGGCCGGTCGTCGCCGATGACCGAGAAGATATTGAAATCCTCCCCGCCCTCAAATTTGGGCATCCGCTTGTTTTTACGGAAATGGTCGATGATCAGGTTGTGGGCAATCCGCATGACCCACGGAAGGAATTTCCCCTCTTCACTGTAATTTCCCTTTTTCAGGGTCTTGATGACTTTAATAAAGGTATCCTGGAAAATATCCTCCGTAATATCGCGGTCCAGGACTTTTGAATAGATAAAGCTGGTAATGCGTTGGTTGTGCCGGTTGATCAGGATCTCGAGGGAGCGCTCGTCGCCGCTGATATAATCCCTCACCAGGGCTGAGTCGTCGATCTGTAGTTCCATAGAGCGTACTTTAAGTTTTAATCCAGGACCTTGTTACAGGACATCTGAAGGTTGGTTACCGATTGGGTTATCGTGTCTGCCGTTCAAACACAATTTAAAAGTAGCCAAAGGCCCTGCTGATGGAAAAACTATGTTGTAAAAGGGCCGATTCTTGATGTCAAAGGCGAATTTTGACATTTCTTGCCCCGGGGCAGCCGAAACTTGCCCCTGTAGTTTTGTTTCGGCACCGGGAATAAAAAAGGCCCCACAAGGGGGCCGTAGTATATTGTCAGGAGTAGGATTCTCAATTCAGGTTGTTCTCGAAATCCATCCCCCTGGAGGAAATAACAGAAAGGGATTTGGAGTAATCCAGAAGGAATCTAACGGTTTCCCCGGAGGTGGTTACGAGTTTACATCCGTCTTTGGTTGTGTAGCTGTGATCCATAGGCTGCTGTGTTTGGATAAAATAACGCAATCCCATGCAGCCCCCGTGTTTCCGCTCGACCTATGGCAAATTAATTCGTTAAAACAATATTGTTCTCTTCGATGAGTTTCCGCAGGTTGATCAGCGCATAGCGCATCCGGCCCAGGGCCGTATTGATACTTACACCGGTGTTTTCGGCTATTTCCTTAAAACTCATATCCCGGTACATCCGCAACTCCAGCACCACTTGCTGGTCCTCGGGCAATTCGGCAATCAGGTCTGCGATATCCGTTTCGATTTGCTCCTGGATCAGTTGTTTCTCCGCATTGAGGCGGTCATCCTGCATAATGGAAAAAATACTGAACTCCGGGCTGCCCTCATAGCGTGGCATCCGGTTGCTCTTCCGATAGTGGTCGATTACCAGGTTGTGCGCGATCCGCATCACCCAGGGAAGGAATTTGCCCTCTTCGTTATACTTGCCGAGTTTCAGGGTGCGGATGACCTTGATAAAGGTATCCTGGAAAAGGTCTTCGGTAATCTCCCGGTCGTACACCTTGGAGTAGATAAAGGAGGAAATCCGCTGATTGTGGCGGTTGATGAGTATTTCAAGTGACCTTTCGTCACCGTTGAGATAGTTTTTGATCAGGATAGCGTCGTCTGCCTGGTAGTCCATACAACTTACTTTTTTGGTAATTCCTCCCGTCCACGGAGTCCGTGGCGGCAGGGATTTGGGTTACATTTTCAAAAAAGTAATGGTGCTGTATAGGCAGTGCGTATTTTGTGATAGACTGTCCAAATATAGGAAATTTTTAACGCCGGCAAAAAATATGATCCCGGATCGGGCGGGTATTCTGGTGGATCAAGCGCTTCGGTATGCCCCCGGCAAATCGTATCTTTGCGCCTCATTCCAATCGAATATGTCCGCATCCGTTCAAGCCGATCCCAGGCAAAATATCCTCATCCAGGGAGCCCGCCTGCACAACCTGAAGAATATCGACGTGGTGATCCCCCGCAACCAGCTGGTGGTCATCACCGGGATGTCGGGTTCGGGCAAATCGACCCTGGCATTTGACACCTTGTATGCCGAGGGCCAGCGGCGCTATGTGGAAAGCCTGTCTTCCTATGCGCGGCAGTTCCTTGGGAAACTGGACAAACCCAAGGTTGACCAGATTCGCGGTATTGCCCCCGCCATCGCCATCGAGCAAAAGGTAAATTCCACCAACCCCCGGTCTACGGTGGGCACCACCACGGAAATCTACGATTACCTGAAACTCCTGTATGCCCGGGTAGGCCGCACATATTCACCGGTTTCCGGCGAAGAGGTGAAAAAAGACCGGGTTTCTGATGTGGTTGATTTCGTCCGGTCATTTCCGGAGGGAAGCCGGTTGTTGTTGCTCGCCCCTCTGCGGATCCCGGAAGAGCGCGAGGTTTCCAAATCCCTGGAATTACTCTCCAAACAGGGCTATGCCCGTATCAAGCACCAGGGCGAAGTGGTGCGGATCGACCCGGACCTCGAGGGGGTGGGGCGTGAGTTTGAGTTGGTGGTAGACCGGATCGTGGTACGGGAAGGAGAAGATTTCCTGAACCGGTTGGCAGGAGCAGTGGATACCGCGTTTTTTGAGGGCAAAGGGGAATGCGCGGTCGAATCGCTGGCCGATGGGACACGAACGCCTTTCAGCAATAAGTTCGAGCGGGACGGGATGCAATTCCCGGAGCCCAATGTCCACCTTTTCAGTTTCAACAACCCTTACGGGGCATGCCCGAAATGCGAAGGGTACGGGGACGTCATCGGTATCGATGCAGACCTGGTCGTCCCCAATACCGGGCTCTCGGTCTACGATAACGCAATATTCCCCTGGCGGGGCGACAGCATGGGATGGTACCGGGACCAACTGGTCAACTCGGCCTACAAATTTGATTTCCCCATCCACAAGCCCTGGTTCGAACTCAGCGAGGAACAGCAGGCGCTGGTATGGGAAGGCAATGAGCATTTTACGGGCCTGAATACGTTTTTTGCCAAGCTCGAGGAAAAGAGCTATAAAATCCAGAACCGGGTGA
>CAXQQM010000241.1:0-8030 GCA_964226055.1 Robiginitalea sp.
TGGAAACTGTGGGCACCCCGTATATCGAAGAGAGCTTCAAACCCTGCGAGGTGTATTACGGCGATGAACTGGTTGGAAAATTCTACTACCGCCACAACGCCTATAACGACGAAATCGAAATCAAGGACTCCCAGATCCCCGGGGAGGAGGTAACCTCTTTGGCTACCATGCGGGAACTTCGGCTGGTCGATGTGGAAAGCGGCAATGAGCTCTCCCTGATGACCTATGAAAACAAAGACGAACAAATGCGGAATGGGTACCTCTACGAACTGAAGGACGGGGAAAAGTACCACCTGCTTTTTAAGAAGAACGTCAAGTTCACGGAAGGCACCAAACCCGCCAACCCGCTACTCCGCCCCACCCCGAACAAGTTTTCGAAATTCGTGGAGTACTATTACTTCACGGACGACAGCAAGGTGGCCCAGTATGTGCCGACACGCAAAGGCAAATTCCTCCGTTCCTTTTCCGATAAAGACATTCAGGCAAAACTGAAGGAGTTTATCAAGGAGGAGGATATCAACCTGAACCGGGAGGAAGACCTTGTACGGGTTTTCCAATTCCTGGACCAGCAGGCCTGATCCCAATTAAATATTCCCAAAAACCATCTGCCCGGCCAGGTGGTTTTTTTTTACCTTCAACCCATGAAAGAGGAACTCCACATCTTTGGGATACGCGCGGTCCTGGAAGCCCTTGAGGCCGGGAAGACCCCGGAAAAAATCCTGGTTCGCACGGATCTTTCCGGCAGTTTGTTCCGCCAGCTGCAAGACGCGGCCAAAAAGCACAACATGAGCCTTACGGTGGTCCCGCCGGAGAGGTTCCGGCGCTTTGAATCGCGCAACCACCAGGGGGTGGTGGCCGTGCTCTCCCCCATCACCTATCGGGAACACACGGCACTGATCGATGAAATCCTTGCCAGCGACAAGGCCCCCTTACTCCTCCTGTTGGACGGCGTATCGGACGTGCGCAACCTCGGTGCGATCATCCGTACCGCTGAATGTGCCGGTGTCAGTGGACTCTTCCTGCCATCCAGCGGCAGCGCACCGGTTTCCGCCGATACGATCAAAACCTCGGCAGGGGCTGCCTTTAAACTGCCCATTGCCAGAAGCCCGCACCTGAAGGACGTGGTATACTACCTCCAGGCCTCCGGGGTGCGCCTGGTGGCTGCCACCGAAAAAGCGGAAAACACCCTGTACGAAGCGGACCTTACCGGACCCCTGGCCCTGGTAATGGGTTCCGAGGACCGGGGCATCCACCCTTCTCTGTTAAAACTTTGCGACATGCAGGCCCGGTTGCCCATGCAGGGGAGCATTGAATCCCTGAACGTCTCGGTGGCCTGCGGGGTTTTCCTCTTCGAGGCCCAACGCCAACGCGGGTAAGCGATCAGCATTTAACCATTTTTTTGCGAAACCGGCAAGCCCGGAACCGGGAGCAGGCCCCAACAGCTAATCCCGACTATCCGGTTTTTCACCGCTTTCCGGCTTTTCCTTGCTATCTGGCTTATAGTGGTATCGGTAGGTGATGTTTACCCTCCGTGCGGAATCACCTTGGCTTGGTTCGACGGGCCGATCGGGGACTTTGCGGGTATCCGGGCCCCGGACATCCTGCCCGGAGGTGTCAGGGCCTGGAGGCTCCGCCCCGTGACCCTCCTGCAGCCCGATGAAATTGCCATCCCGGTCAAACTGCCGCATAAACGGGTCGTCTTCTTCCCGGTAATCCTCCCGTTCCCAATCGTATTTGGGCGGTACAGGCACCCGGGCCCGGAAAACTGCAGCCAGAAAGAGGCCCACCAGGGCCCCGCTTAGATGCCCTTCCCACGAGATCCCCTCCCTGATAGGGAAAACATACCACAACAGGCTCCCGTACAGGAAGACAACGCCGAGCGACAGGGCTACCAACCGGTAATGCCTGGTAAAAACCCCCTTAAAGAAAATAAAGCTCGCCAACAGGTAGATGACCCCGCTGGCCCCGATATGGTAGGATGGCCGCCCGATGCCCCAGGTGAGCAACCCGGTGAGGAGCGTCCCCAAAATCAGTGTCCGCCATGCAATGGGACGGTAAAAATAAAACAGGGTCGCTGTCAGGATGCCCAGGGGGAGCGTATTGTTGTACAGGTGGTCCAGGGATCCGTGTATCCAGGGGCTTGCCAGGATGCCCCGCAAACCGTTCAGGGTCCTCGGGTATATGCCCCAGGTGTTCAGGTTCAGCCCCAGGCGCAATTCCAGGAGATATACGCTCCAGATAGCCAGTATCAGGGCCATGGGCACGGCCAGGACCCAGGTGGAGTACCGGAAATGTTGCTCGTCCGACATTGGGTGCCAAGTTACTAAAATCCCCGGCCCCGGCAGGAAAACCCCGGGATCTTCCCGCGGGGCTTTCCTGTTAATTATAGTATTTTTGATATATGAACGAGCCCCTTGCCGAACGCGTCCGGCCGCGAAAACTCTCCGAATACCTCAGCCAGTCCCACCTGGTGGGGCCCCAGGGCGCCCTCACCCGGCAAATCGCAAACGGTACGGTGCCCTCAATGATCTTCTGGGGCCCGCCCGGAACGGGCAAAACTACGCTGGCCCATATCATTGCCGAGGAGAGCGGCCGGCCCTTCTACACCCTGTCCGCTATCAACAGCGGGGTAAAGGATGTCCGGGAAGTAATCGAAAAAGCCAAGCAGGGGGGCGGCCTGTTTACCACCCGCAACCCGATCCTCTTTATTGATGAAATCCACCGCTTCAGCAAATCCCAGCAGGATTCCCTTTTGGCCGCCGTGGAAAAAGGCTGGGTTACCCTGATCGGCGCCACCACAGAAAACCCGAGTTTTGAGGTAATCCCCGCACTGCTCTCCCGCTGCCAGGTATATACGCTGGAATCGTTTGGGAAGGAGGACCTTTTAAAGCTCCTGGAACGGGCCATGGCAAGTGATAGCCAGCTACAGTCCCGGGAAATTGAATTGGAGGAAACCGATGCGCTGCTCAGGCTATCTGGCGGGGATGGCCGAAAACTCCTGAATATTTTTGAACTCGTCGTAGCGGCTTCCCCGGCAGACCCGGTTCTCATTACAGACAAAATGGTGACCGACCTGGTGCAGAACCAGCCCGCCCGCTATGATAAAACCGGCGAGCAGCACTACGATATCATCTCGGCATTTATCAAGTCCATCCGGGGCAGCGACCCGAATGCGGCTGTGTACTGGCTGGCCCGAATGGTTGCCGGTGGCGAGGACGTGAAATTTATCGCCAGGCGCATGGTAATTGCCGCCTCCGAGGACATCGGCCTGGCCAATCCAACGGCACTGGTTATGGCCAATACCACCTTCCAGGCGGTGCAGGCCATTGGGTATCCGGAGGCCCGGATCATCCTGAGCCAGTGCGCGGTTTACCTGGCCACCTCTCCCAAGAGCAACAGCACGTATGCCGCTATCAACAAGGCCATGGGTATGGTTGAAAAAAGCGGGGACCTGCCGGTGCCCCTGCCGCTGCGCAACGCCCCCACCAAATTGATGAATGAACTGGGCTATGGGACGCACTACCAGTACGCCCACGACCAACCCGGGAATTTTGCCGAAATGGAATTCCTCCCGGAGGCCTTGTCAGGCACGGGATTCTATACCCCGGGGAAGAATGCCCGGGAAGCCGCCCTGGTGGAATTTTTAAAATCCCGCTGGAAGGATAAGTACGATTTTGACAGTTGATGCCGGCCCGGTGGGAATTTGCACATTTGCCGCCGGCTGGAATTTCACTGCCCCTGAATCCGCATGCGAACCCGCCCTAAAATTTGATCCGAAGCCGTTCCGTCCGCAGGTTGCCCGCCTCGTAATATTCGTGGATCCAGTGATCCCCCTGCTGGTACAACATCCCCCGGGTTTCACCGTCCACCAGTACGATGTACCGGTCGGCCTGGGAGGTTTTCATCAGATTCATGCGAATTTTGGGGGTACTGTCCACCAGCTGGAATCCGTTTTCAACCTCCTGGGCGTATAACAATTCGCCGGAATCGGATTCAGCTCCGCTGGCGCCGGAATCCGTGGCATGGGAGCCAGTTTCCGTGGCATGGGTGCCAGAATCCGTTGCATGAGTGCCCGTACTCGAAGCAGTGGGCACATTGTTGGAAACCGGGCTCTCCCGGCGCTGGGGGATTGCCTCCCGGGCGGCTTCAAGGGCCCTGGCGGATTCCATTGCCCTGGCGGATTCCATTGCCGTGGCGGATTCCTCCTCCCTCACCTGCCCGGCAGGAGGTTCACTTACAGGGGCCGCTTCAGCACTACTGGAAACCGCGTCCGAAACAGCTGTCCCTGCCCCCGGGGTATAGGAATACCCCATTCCGGCGAGGGACTGAAAGGCTTCCGCTATCGCCCCTTTATAGGCGTCTGCATAATCTTTCTCCTTGCTGGTCCCCTCCATAGTTTCGAAAACCACCTCGCCCTGGCAGTCCACGAACTGCAATGCGACACGGGTCATGAACATGCCCGAATCGTCCCGAAGTTTCACGTATACGGCCTGGCAGGGGTCGATCCGGAGCTCCGTCGGTTGTTGCGTATCGTATACGGCCGGGAAACCGTTTTCTGTCAGGTAGTATTTAACAATGGTACTCGTCTGGTGTTGGTTCACCTTTTTAAACGCTTCAAAGTGCGTGGGCACCACGATGTATTTGTAGGGGTTCAACTGGGCGCGACCGCTAAAAAAACAGCAGCTGAAAAACAGGAACACACTAATCCTCAATAACATAGGAGATAAATCAATTAGAACTCCAAGATAGGATATTTAATCCGATTTGGAAAGGTGGGCAGCGGACCGGGTACCGGGTGGTTTCCCGTGCCTCCCACCTGCGGGTGCGTGGCAGTTATAAAAGGGATTTTATTTCTTCCAGGTCGTAAATCACGGGGCCGTCAGTATCCGCCGGCTCCGGGCGGACGTGGAAATGGATCGTCTGCAGGCCTGCAGACCGGGCTCCCAGGACATCCGCCTCCAGGCTGTCCCCCACCATCACCGTACGCCCGGCAGGGACGCCTGCCAGTTCCAGCGCAAGGTGGAAGATCCGGGGGTCGGGTTTTTTGACCCCGGCCCGTTCCGAGTGGATAATCTCCGAAAAAAAACGGTCAATCCGGCTGCTGCGCAATTTGCGGTACTGCACCTCCCCGAAGCCGTTGGTGATGATATGTAATCGGTATTTCCCCGAGAGGTAGCCCAGGATGTCCGCGGCACCCGGGACCAGGTGGGTATGGGAAGACAACTGGTCGATATACGCCTGGGCGAGTTCGAGGATTTGCCGGTCGTCCAAAGGGAGGTCCAGCCGGTCAAAAACGGTGCGCAGGCGCCGGTATCGCAGTTCGTCCGCCTGGATCCGCCCTTCCCGGTATTCCTTCCAGAGTTGCAGGTTTAGCGGAACGTAAACTTCCAGGAACCGGGGGATTTCCACCGGGAGGCCGGCTTCCCGGAAAATATTGCGGTAAGTGAGTTCCGAATTCCGTTCAAAGTCCCAGAGGGTATGGTCCAGGTCGAAGAAAATATCGGTTACGGGATGATCGATCATGGGATTGGGGGTTTTTCAGCCTGCCTGAAGGTCATCGGTGATACTTGGCCACTACCTGCTCGTAGAGTTCCAGCCAGCCTTTGGTCTGGTATCCGCCCAGGAGTTCATTGGAAAATATACAGCCAAAATACCCGTTGACCGATTTCATGGTGGCATACAGCTCGTCCAGGGCATCCCAAAGCGCCTTCCGGTTGGGAAAGGCCAAAAGGGAATAATCGTGGAAGGCAAAGGGGAAGATCTTGATGGGCTGCTGGGTTTCCAGGGTGATGTCGTAGAAAAAGAAGGGGGTACAGGTGCTGGCCCGGAACCCGATCCGGTGCGTGTACCCCATGGTGTAATCTTCGGTGAACTCCGCCTCGATCAGGTCTCGGTAGGTCTGGGGGATGTCCACCCGGTTATAGCGCAGGCGCGAATATTTTACCGGGCGGTTCAGCACGTCGGACAACCGCTTCTTCTCCTCCTTGAGCACCTCCAGGTTGCCCGAGGCCGTATAGGAAGCCGCCAGGGACACCACCGAGTAATCCGCGACTGATTTTATCAGGTGCCGGAACCGGTTATTGTTGGGGGATACGTTTTTGTCATAGGTGGAATACTCCGCAAACTGGAAAAAAAACTTGGCCTCTGCCGGGTACTTCTTGTGAATGTCGATGAGCGCATCGTAGTTATCATACGGGTCCCGGGACGGGTCGAACCATACCCTGACGCGGTCCCAGGTCCTGCGGAATTTCAGCCGGGACAAGTCAAACAGGAACCCCCCCAGGCTCCTGAAAAACCCGCGGCGCGCATAGCAGTGGGACGTAGTCACGTCGATGATCGGCCGGAAGGTATAGGCCGCGGGGCGCGACTGGAGTTCCGGGAACCGGTCCCTAAGCAGGCCCAGGAGCTTATACGCCCAGAGGTCAATCAGCGGGAGGTGCAGGAAATCGTGTTCAAATGCCAGGCTCTCCCTGGGCGGGAAACGGCCATGCATATCCCGGACGTGCGGCAGGTACTCCTCATACCGGCTGATCAGGTAGAACGAAGCCGCCAGGATGTCGTAAGGGATGTTGGAACGGTCACCCGTGCGAAAAAAACAGGGCAACCCGTCCCACTGGCCCATCTGGATGGGGATGGTATCCACCCCCTGCTGGAAGAGCAGGTCGTGGCTGCGGATAAAAAATTCATTTTGCAGCGGCTGGCGCGTATAGGTGATTTTGGGGCCCTTGTGCCCGATAAAATCTTCCACCTTACTGCTGAAGAGCACTTCGATCCCGAGGACCCGGGTAAAGAGCTGCCTGGCCGTATACGTAAATCGCGGGCTTATCTTATGGGTATAGATCAGAAGTTCTGCCAATGCCTAAAGTAATTGTTCGTCTGCAAAGCTAAAATACGCCGTTCCTCCGAGTATCAGGTGGTCGAGCACCCGGATATCCATGGAACGAGCCGCTTTTTCAATTTTTCGGGTAATCTGCCGGTCCGCTTTGCTGGGCTGCAGGTTCCCCGAGGGGTGGTTATGGGCCAGGACCAGGGACACGGCGTGCAGCTCCAGGGCCTTGCGAAGCAACAACCGGACGTCCACCAGGGTCCCCGTCAACCCGCCCTTGCTCAACTGGAACCGGCTGAGCACCCCGTTTGCATTATTCAGGTAGAGCACCCAGAATTCCTCGTGGTCCAGGCGGGATAGCACCGGCTGGAGCATCCGGAATGCATCCGCGCTCTCCCGGATCCGGATGCGTTTGAGCCCCGGGCCGTTTGCCAGCCTCCTGGCAACCTCCATGGCAGCGGCTATCCCGGCAGCTTTCGCCGGGCCCACACCGGTAAAAGTGCGCAGTCCTTCCACGGAAATCCGTTCGAGGCCACTCAGGCTGCCCCCGGCGTTTCCCAGGATGCGGCGGGCGAGCGCCAGCGCTGTTTCCCCCCGCGTCCCGGAACCCAATAATACCGCCAGTAATTCCGCGTCGGACAGGGCAGTGACCCCCGCATCCAGCAGACGCTCCCTGGGGCGTTCCCCGGGAGACCAGCAAGGAATGGATTCATTGGTTTTCTGTTCCGGCATATCAAAAATAGATAACAATTTGAAAACGCAATCCTCCAGCAGCGGGGACTGATTTTTGTACCTGGCTGATTTTTGTACCTTTCCGTAAAACCCGAACTGTGAAATCCCTCTTTGACCCGGAAGCCTACAGGGAAATCAAATCCCGCCTGAAACAGCTCAGCGCCGACGACAAACCGGCCTGGGGGCGTATGAGCGCAGGCCAGATGGTCTGGCACTGCCAATTCCCCCTCAAAATAGCCATCGAAAACAAAGATGTCCGGATGCGCACCAACCCCATACTCCTTTGGTTCTTCAAAAAAAGCCTCTACAACGACCGGTTGTGGCGTAAAAACCTGCCTACTGCCCCCGGGGCAAAAGCTACCGAACCCAGGGATTTCAGTGCGGAATTACCCGTACTGATGGACATGGTAGATGCCTGCCACGCCATGAAGGACCGCAAAGAATGGAACCCCCACCCCATGTTCGGCAAACT
>CAXQQM010000242.1:0-5516 GCA_964226055.1 Robiginitalea sp.
GGAAAAAGAGGCGCGGGAACAAATTGCCTCCACCACAGCCAAAAAAACCCGTTCCCTGTATAAGCAGGAGCTCGAATGGATGCGCCGGCAGCCCAAAGCCCGCACCACCAAATCCAAATCGAGGATCGAGGATTTCGAAGAATTGAAGAAGGAAGCACTCAACCGGCGGAAGGACCGGGAGATGGAGCTGGAGATCAATATGGAACGCCTGGGCACCAAGGTGGTTGAGATGCACAATGTCTCCAAATCCTATGGCGGGCGTGAGTTGTTCAGCGGCTTCACCTACCATTTTAAACGAGGGGAACGCATCGGGCTTATTGGCCCGAACGGCAGTGGCAAGACCACGTTCCTGGACCTGGTGACCGGGAACCTGGAAAGCGACACGGGGAAGGTGGTCCACGGGGAAACCCTGCAATTCGGGTATTATACCCAACACGGCCTGGAAGCATCACCGGGAAAAAAGGTCATAGACGCCGTGCGGGAGTTCGGCGACTATATCCCGCTGAAAAAGGGGCGCCAGCTCAGTGCCCAACAACTGCTCGAACGCTTCCTCTTTGACCGCAAAGCCCAATACGATTTTATAGAAAAACTCAGTGGAGGGGAGCGCAAGCGCCTCTTCCTCTGTACCGTACTGATCCAGAACCCCAATTTCCTGATCCTGGACGAGCCAACCAACGACCTGGACATCGTTACCCTGAATGTCCTGGAGGAATTCCTGCTCGATTTCCCTGGGACGCTGCTGATCGTCTCCCACGACCGTTATTTCATGGACAAGGTAACCGACCACCTCTTTGTCTTTGACGGCAAAGGCGGTATCCGCGATTTCCCGGGGAACTACTCCGACTACCGCCTCCAGGCGAAAGCCCCGCCCGGGTCACCTGTGGCTCCGAAACCGGAAACGACGACCGACAATGCCCAGGATGCCCCAGCCAATTCCGGGGCGAGAAAAGGGAAGAGGAACTACAACCAGGAACGGGAATACCGGCAACTGGAAAAGGAAATCGGCAAACTCGAGACGCGAAAGCGGGAAATCGAAGCGGGTTTCAGCGACCCGTCCCTGCCCGGGGAGGAAATGGACCAGCTTTCCAGGGAATTGTCTGAGTTGCTGCAGGAATTGGATAGAAAGACAGCGCGCTGGTTTGAGCTGGCCGCCATCGAAGAGTAAACAACCAGTGGCATGTTGCAGAGATTCCTTTACTGGCTCCGCGCCAAAAACCGACACGGGACCCATTCGCCCTATATCTACGGTTTTCTGGACAAAACCTATTACCAGCTTCATCGGCAGGGCCTGGATCCCTCGCAGTGGCTCCTGCACGCCGCCATCAGGCATTTCCACCCGGGTACGGCCTGGGCGTCCGAACCGTCCGGGAAGCTGGCGTCAGGGCTTGAAACGGCTTTCCCATACCTGGCCTGGCAAGCTGCCCCGCCCGCGGACCTCTGCCTCTTTGAATCCCCGGGAAATGCGCTTTTGAAGTGGCTGGAAAAACCGGGGAATTTCCACCGCGGGACCGTGGCCTATGTAGGTGGGTTGCGCGAGCCCGGTGGGCAGGCGGCCTGGAAAAAGGCCCGCTCCCTGCCGCAGGTACGCGTCAGCCTGGAAAATTACCGGGCAGGGCTGTTGTTTTTCAGGCACGGACAGGCCAGGGAACATTTTAAAATCCGGAATTAAACCATTAATTTTAGGGGTCATGGATAATACCATTTTCTACATCCTCGGCGGCCTGCTCCTGGTGTACTTCCTCATCGCTACCTTTAACAAAAAAAAGGGGCGGAAACGGAAAACGCGCAATTTTATGGAAGGCCAGCGGTTGCGGGACCGGCACAAAGACAACCGGGAATCCGACTCCCCACGGAAGGAATGAAATTCACTTTATGAAAATATACACCAAAACGGGGGATGGGGGCACCACGGCCCTATTCGGGGGAACCCGGGTCCCCAAGCACCACATTCGTATCCAGAGCTACGGGACGCTCGACGAACTGAACAGCTGGATCGGGATGCTGCGCGACCAGGAAGCCTGCAAGCCACACTGCGAAACCCTGCTGCGTATTCAGGACCGCCTGTTTACAGCCGGGGCCATGCTGGCCACCGACCCGGAGAAGGCAACTCTGAAAAGCGGAAAGCAGCGGCTGCACATACCTGTGATCGAGACCAGGGATATCTCGTCCCTGGAGGAGGCCATCGACCGGCTTGAAGAAGACCTGCCCCCCATGACGCACTTTGTCCTGCCCGGCGGGCACCCAGCGGTGTCAACCTGTCACATCGCCCGCACCGTGTGCCGGCGGGGGGAGCGGATGACCACCCTGCTGGCCGAGCAAAGCCCGGTTTCGGAATCCGTACTGGCCTACCTGAACCGCCTATCGGACTACCTTTTTGTCCTGGCCCGCAGCCTGGCGGCCGCAACGGGGACTATTGAAAAAAAATGGATTCCCGGGTCGGAGGGCGAATAAAATCGCAATTTCCCCGTTCTATTTTTGCCCAATTGTGATTTTTATTGTAATTATTATAAATAACAGTCGAAATTCTTGGCTGTTTTTGTTTAAAAATTATTTTTGCAAAAATTTTAAAATCAATCTACTGAGATGTATTGGACACTAGAATTGGCATCCTATCTAAGCGATGCGCCCTGGCCGGCCACCAAGGATGAGTTGATAGATTATGCCATCCGCACCGGGGCTCCCCTGGAAGTGGTAGAGAACCTTCAGTCCATGGAAGAGGAAGGCGGGGAAATCTATGAATCCATCGAGGAGATCTGGCCGGACTACCCGACGGAAGAAGATTACCTCTGGAACGAGGATGAATATTGATACAAGCGGCAAGTCGCCACCCAAAAGCCTCATCTGAGGCTTTTTTTTATGTAATTTTGGCAGCCCCGGGCGATTCTTCCGGTAATTCGGAAAACTGGAACATCTTTTGCACGATTGCGGGGTGTGCATGCCCCGGAAACGGGGCGCGGATTTCCGCCCAGCCCGCCACGGGTATCCCCCGGACCGGGCGGCCCTAAAAAATACCTGATACTATGAGTTTTATCAATACGGTCTTAAAGGCCTTTGTCGGCGACAAGGCCAGCAAAGACGTCAAGGCACTCCAGCCACTCGTCGAGAAAATCAAATCGCACGAGGCGGCCATGCAGGCCCTTACCCACGACGAGCTCCGCCAGAAAACGGCCGGGTTCCGCCAGGCGATCCACGAGGGAGTGGCCGATTTACAGCAGCAGATCGAAGCGCTGAAGGCCGAGGTCGGCAACTCCACGGACATCGACCTGAATGAAAGCCTGTACGGGCAGATCGACGACCTGGAGGAACAGGCCTACCAGCGGACGGAAAAAACCCTGGAAGACCTGCTGCCGGAAGCCTTTGCCGTGGTAAAGGAAACCGCCAGGCGTTTCAAGGAGAATTCGGAGATAACCGTAACCGCCAGCGAATTCGACCGCGAACTTTCCGGACGAGCCGATTATGTCACCCTGGACGGCGAAAAAGCCATTTGGAGCAACTCCTGGGATGCGGCGGGTAAGGAGGTGACCTGGGACATGGTACACTACGACGTTCAGCTGATCGGAGGGATCGCCCTGCACCAGGGCAAGATTGCCGAAATGCAGACGGGTGAAGGGAAGACGCTGGTGGCGACACTGCCGGTATACCTGAATGCGCTTTCCGGTAAAGGCGTCCACCTGGTGACGGTAAACGACTACCTGGCCCGTCGGGACAGCGCGTGGATGGCCCCGATATTCGAATTCCATGGGCTTTCAGTAGACTGCATCGACAAGCACCGGCCGAATTCCGAGGGACGCCGCGCGGCCTATAATGCGGATATCACCTATGGGACCAACAACGAATTCGGTTTCGACTACCTCCGTGACAACATGGCACATACCCCGGGCGACCTCGTGCAACGCCCCCACCACTACGCCATTGTGGATGAGGTGGATTCCGTACTGATCGACGATGCCCGGACCCCGTTGATTATCTCCGGCCCGGTCCCCGAGGGCGACCGACACGAATTCAACGAGCTGCGGCCCAAGGTCTCCGAGCTCGTACAGACACAGCAGCGCTACCTCACCGGGGTGCTGGCAGAAGCCAAAAAGAAAATCGCCGAGGGCGACACCAAGGAAGGCGGGTTGCTCTTGCTCCGGGTCCACCGGGGGCTCCCCAAGAACAAAGCGCTCATCAAGTACCTGAGCGAAGAGGGGATCAAACAGCTCCTGCAGAAAACCGAGAATTTCTACATGCAGGACAACAACCGGGAAATGCCCACCGTGGATTCCGAGTTGTTATTCGTCATCGATGAGAAAAACAACCAGATTGAACTCACCGACAAGGGCATCGAATACATCTCCGGGGACCAGGAGAAGGATTTCTTTGTCATGCCGGATATCGGCAGTGAAATAGCGCGGATCGAAAGCCAGGAACTTGATATCGAGGAAGAGGCCGAGAAAAAAGAAAGCCTTTTCAAGGACTTTGCCGTGAAAAGCGAACGGATCCACACAATGACCCAACTCCTCAAGGCGTACACGCTTTTTGAGAAGGACGTGGAATACGTGGTGATGGAGAACCGGGTGATGATCGTGGACGAGCAAACCGGGCGGATCATGGACGGCCGCCGGTATTCCGACGGGCTCCACCAGGCCATCGAGGCCAAGGAAAACGTCAAGATCGAGGCGATGACCCAGACCTTTGCCACCATCACGCTCCAGAACTACTTCCGGATGTACAACAAACTGGCCGGGATGACGGGAACGGCGGTAACCGAAGCGGGAGAATTCTGGGAGATCTACAAGCTGGACGTGGTGGAAATCCCCACCAACCGGCCCATTGCCCGGGACGACCGGCAGGACCTCATCTATAAAACCAAACGGGAAAAATACAACGCGATCATCGACGAGGTAACCGACCTATCGCAGGCAGGTCGCCCCGTACTGATTGGTACCACCTCCGTGGAGATTTCCGAATTGCTTTCGCGAATGCTGAGTATCCGGAAGGTGGACCACAACGTACTGAACGCCAAATTGCACAAGAAGGAGGCGGACATCGTGGCCGAAGCAGGGAATCCCGGTGTGGTGACCATCGCGACAAACATGGCAGGTCGGGGAACGGACATCAAACTCACCGAGGAAGTTAAAAAAGCAGGCGGTTTGGCCATTATAGGCACCGAACGCCACGACTCCCGCCGGGTAGACCGGCAGTTGCGGGGTCGTTCCGGCCGGCAGGGAGACCCGGGGAGCTCGCAGTTCTACGTATCCCTTGAGGACAACCTGATGCGGCTCTTCGGTTCCGAGCGGGTGGCCAAGATGATGGATCGCATGGGGCTCAAGGAAGGGGAAGTCATCCAGCACAGCATGATGACCAAGTCCATCGAACGCGCCCAGAAGAAAGGGGAGGAAAACAACTTCGGCATCCGGAAACGGCTGCTGGAATACGACGACGTGATGAATGCCCAGCGGGAGGTGGTGTACAAACGCCGTCGCCACGCCCTGCAGGGAGACCGGCTGAAGAGATCGGAAGAGCGTCGTGTAGGG
>CAXQQM010000243.1:0-7021 GCA_964226055.1 Robiginitalea sp.
CCCCGGGCTCCCTGGGGTGTTCGGCGAGCAGGGGCCAGATTTTCGGGATATGTTCCCTGCGGATATATAGCAGGCCGGCACCCAGCGGGGCCGCCAGCCATTTGTGGAGGCTCGAGCCGTAATAGTCGCATCCCAGGGCAGGGATGTCTACCGGGAAATGCCCCACGCAGTGCGCCCCGTCTACCAGTACTTCCACCCCGTAGCGGTGGGCCATATCGCAAATCTTCCGCACCGGTAGGATCTGGCCCGTGATATTGACCATGTGGCATATCATGAGCAGGCGCGTCCGGGGGGTGATGGCTGCTTCGTAAAGGGCGACGATTTCCTCGTCGGAGGCCGGGTGCATGGGCAGGGAGAGGACGCGGTTGACCACGCCGAACCGGTCGGCCACCAGATGGAACTGCATTTGCATGGCCCCGTAGTCCTGTTCGGCAAACACCGCCTCGTCCCCGGGCTGCCAGGGGTATCCCCCGATTACCATATCCAGGGACTCCGTGGTGTTCCGGGTGAGGATCAATTCCCCGGGGGTGCATCCGAGCATCCCCGCCAGCCGTGCTGCCACCCTTGCTTTGTTCTCCCACTGTACGGTCCGCATATAGTACGCCCCTTCCCGGTTGACCATCCGCACGTTTTCCAGGTAGGCCTCCAGGGTGGGCCGGGGGATGATGTTGTAATACCCGCTTTCCAGGTTGATGTAATCCGGTTTCAGGTCGTAGTCCGACCGTACGCTCTCCCAGAATTCGCCAGGGTTTTTACGGGATGCTCTTCGGGCCCGCAATGGAACGCCGGGCCCCGGTTGTCCGGGAATTTCCCGAGGGCTCCCTGGGGGCGCCCGATGCACCGCCAGGGCATCATCCGGCATGAAAATAAAGGGCGAAGCGGCGGTAAGCTGCCCCAGGCGCTTGAGGAAGGTTCGTTTTTCCACGGGGATGAAGTTTTGGTTAGCGTTCCAATTTAAGAAATCTTTGTATTTCGCCTGGGCAACCCCGGGAATTTGAGCTTCCGTATTTGACCGGAATATAGTATCTTAGGGTCTGAAAAAGCGCTATTTATACGGGGTCCTTGCCTTGTTCGTCCTCCTGCTGTCCCCGGCTCTACGAGGACAGGAAAATTCCGGGGAGGAATCCGGTTTCCGGCAATACCGCGGGGAGGTGCTGGACGCGGAAACCAATGACCCCCTTGTTTTCGCCACCCTGTCCCTGGATAGATACAATATCAGCACGGTGACCAATTCGGAAGGCGGCTTCCTACTGAAGGTTCCCGCCGAAATTACAGAGGCCATAGTGGACATTTCCTTTTTGGGGTACGAGACCCGCAGCATCCCCCTGTTGCAATTCACCCCGGAGGACAATGAAATACGACTCGAGGTTTCCGTCACTTCCCTGCCGGAAGTAGACGTGGTGGTGCCGAAGGACGCAGCGACACTCGTAAAGGAAACCCTTCGCAAAAAAGGGGAAAACTATTTTGACGACCACACCCGGATGACGGCATTCTACCGGGAGACCATCAAGAAAAGGCGGCGCAACGTCTCCCTTTCCGAGGCGGTGGTCACCATCTACAAAACCCCCTATACTTCGCTTCGGCAGGATGCCATGGAACTATACAAGGCCCGGAAGAGTACGGACTACGACAAACTGGATACGGTGGCCCTCAAATTGCAGGGCGGTCCGTTCAACGCCCTGTTCGTGGACGTGATGAAGTACCCGGAGTATATATTTTCCGAGGAGTATATCGACTATTACAATTTCTACTTTGAACGCAATACCCGGATTGACGACCGGTTGATCTTTGTCATCGGCTTTGAGCAGAAAAAGCATATTGCCGACCCGCTGTACAAGGGCAAGCTCTATATAGACGGGGAAAAGAAAATCCTTACCAGTGCCATCTTTTCACTGAATATCACCGATGAGCAAATGGCGAGTAGGATGTTCGTCAGGCGCAAGCCCTCCAATGCCAAAGTGACCCCCACGGAGGTTTCCTACCGGGTGGACTACCGGGAGAAGAACGGGCGCTGGTATTACGGATACAGCAACGCCCTGCTGGAGTTCAAAATCAACTGGGACAGGAAACTGTTCAATTCCGTCTACAGCCTGAGTTGCGAAATGGCCGTTACGGACTGGGAACCCAATAAGGAGGGCAACCTGCCGCGCAACCGGGAGCGCGTGAAGACCTCGATGATCCTGAGCGACGAAGCCATCGGGTTTTCCGATCCGGAATTCTGGGGGGAATACAATATCATTGAGCCCGATAAATCCATCGAATCGGCCATCCGGAAAATCCAGCGGCAATTACGGCGGGAAGAACGAAGCAGCCCGGGTTTAACCCCCTGATATGAACAATTGTTAATATCCCCCGTTGATAAACTGTCGATTATTTAAAGTGTTAATTTTTTGGAAATGAGAGGGTTTGCACCTATATTTACTAGGTGATCAAGTAGGGGTTATCAGTCCATGATAACGGTGAACGATCATTATGAAGCCAGCGTTCTTTCATATTGTTGAATAACCCAACGCACACAGGGCGTCAGTGCCCGAAGCGAAACGGTGAGCCACTCTAAGGAGGCTGTTGCTTCCGGGGTTGGTGGGGCCTTATGCGTTACATGGAAAACTTAGGTTTACCCTGTAAGTCAAAAGGACTAAGCAACAAGAAGAAACATCTTGCAGGTCGCGATTTTAGAATCATTACACCAGCAATGTTTCAAACGTCAAACGGCACAACGGCAACCAAGCGTTGTTTTGGAAGGCGAAACGCCTGACAGAGAAAGTTGTTAGCTGTTTTAGAAAGCCATATCAATTGTACCCGTTACAGTGATATGGCTTTTGTTATTTCCGGCATTTACGGGTCGCGGCCCCGGCCCCACGCGCCCAAACGGGTAGAATTGGCCGGCCCGGTCTGCTTTGCCGAGTTAAAATTGTATATTTGCTGCGCTTTAAAACGAACGAATATACATGGCGACCATCCACTATACCAAAACCGACGAGGCCCCGGCCCTGGCAACTGCATCCTTCCTCCCTATCGTACAGGCATTTTCCCGTACCGCCGGGATCGACATCACCACCAAGGACATTTCCCTCGCCGGTCGGATCCTGGCCGCTTTCCCCGAATTCCTTACGGAGGCACAACGCATCCCGAACGACCTGGAGTTCCTGGGCGAACTGGCCAAGCAACCAGAGGCCAATATCATCAAGCTGCCGAATATCAGCGCCTCCATCCCCCAGTTGGAGGAGGCCATTTCCGAATTGCAGGGACAGGGATACGCCATCCCCGATTACCCGGCCGAAGCGTCCTCAGATGAGGATAAGGCCATCAAGTCGCGTTATGACAAAATCAAGGGAAGTGCGGTAAACCCGGTACTCCGGGAAGGAAATTCGGACCGTCGCGCCCCGAGGCCGGTCAAGAATTTCGCCCGTAAAAACCCGCACAGCATGGGCGTTTGGAGTGCGGATTCCAAAAGCCACGTCGCCACCATGCCCTCCGGCGATTTTAAATCCAATGAAAAATCAGTGACCCTGGGCCAGGGAACGCACCTTCGCATTGAATGGGTAGGCGCCGGTGGCGAGACCCGGGTATTAAAAGAGCATATCCCCACCCTGGACGGGGAGATCGTAGACGGGTCCGTAATGGAAAAAAAGGCGCTCCTGCAGTTTTTGGAGCAGCAGGTTGCCGACGCCCGGGAATCCGGGGTATTGTTTTCCGTCCACCTGAAGGCTACGATGATGAAGGTCTCCGACCCCATTATCTTCGGCCACGTCCTGCGAACCTATTTCCAGGAGGTATTCCAACAATACGACGAGACCTTTGAAACCCTGGGTATCGACGCCAACGATGGGCTGGAAAACCTGCTCGAAGATCTGAAGCAACTTCCGGAAGGCCAGGCGGCTTCTATCCGCAAGTCACTTGAAACCGCGATGGAGAAGGGCCCGTCCCTGGCCATGGTCAATTCCGACAAGGGGATCACAAACCTCCACGTTCCCAGCGATATCATCATCGACGCCTCCATGCCCGCCATGATCCGGAATTCCGGCAGGATGTGGAATGCCGACGGCAAGCCACAGGACACCAAGGCGGTCATCCCGGACAGCAGCTATGCAGGGGTTTACCAGGCCACCATTGAGGATTGTAAGGAAAACGGGGCACTGGACCCGAAAACCATGGGGACCGTCCCGAATGTCGGGTTGATGGCCCAGAAGGCCGAAGAGTACGGTTCCCACGACAAGACATTTGAAATTACCGACCCGGGCAGCGTGCGCGTGGTGGACCAGCAAAGCGGGGATGTTTTGATGGAGCACAAGGTCAGTGCCGGGGATATCTGGCGGATGTGCCAGGTCAAGGACAAGCCTGTACGCAACTGGGTGGAACTCGCCGTAGAGCGGGCCCGCCTGTCGGAAACCCCGGCTGTTTTCTGGCTGGACCCGGAGCGCGCCCACGACCGGGAACTCATCGCCAAGGTGGACGCCTACCTGCCGCAGGACACGCGGGAGGAATTGAATATCCGGGTACTATCCCCCGTGGAGGCTACCCGCTATACGCTCAGACGCATCCGGGAGGGCAAGGACACGATTTCCGTAACGGGAAATGTCCTCCGCGATTACCTGACCGACCTCTTCCCCATCCTCGAAGTGGGGACCAGTGCAAAAATGCTGTCGATTGTCCCGCTGATGAACGGCGGGGGGCTTTTTGAAACCGGTGCCGGCGGATCCGCGCCAAAACACGTGGAGCAATTCCTGGAAGAAGGGCACCTGCGCTGGGATTCCCTGGGCGAGTTTATGGCCCTGGCGGTATCCCTGGAGCACTACGGGCAGAAGAACAACAGCGAGAAGGCGGGCGTCCTGGGGCAAACCCTGGACGAAGCCACCGAAAAATTCCTGGAGGAGAACCGCTCCCCTTCCCGGAAGGTCAATGAACTGGATACGCGCGGCAGCCATTTTTACCTGGCCCTCTATTGGGCCAAAGCGCTGGCAACACAGGCGGCGGAACCCACCCTGGCAGAGGCCTTTAAAAAGATTGCCGGAGACCTGGAAGCGCAAACCGATACCATTTTGAAGGAATTGCTCGACGCCCAGGGGCAGCCCCAGGACATCGGGGGCTACTACCTCCCCGACGCAGGAAAGGTGAGTCGCGCCATGCGCCCAAGCGCGTCTTTCAACGCCATTTTGGAACAACTTTAAATTACGGTTAATACCTGGACCCGGTGGGGTCGGTAGGTATTTTTCCGTATTTTTAGGGAAATAAAATTGCATGAATCCCAGATTCCGGCTGCCGCCGGTTTGTGTCCTCCTTTTCCTTGCGACATTCCAATTATTCGCCCAGGAACGCTATACGCTCAGCGGTACGATTTCCGAGGCGGGCTCCAACGAAACGCTGATCGGCGTGAGCATCCTGGTACCTGAATTACAGACCGGGGCCACCACCAACGAGTACGGCTTTTATTCCCTGACCCTTCCCGCCGGCAACTACGATATCGTCGTCCGCTACCTGGGCTTTGCCGATATCCGGCAAGCCGTCGACCTGAGTTCCGACAGGCGCCTGGATTTCAGTATGGCCGAACAGGCCGAAGAACTGGACGAGGTGGTGGTGACGGAACAGGCTGAACGCCTCGATATCCGCGAGCCGCAGATGAGCGTGGCGACCCTGAAGACGGAAACCATCAAAAAGATCCCCGTGGTCCTCGGGGAGGCGGACGTCATCAAATCCATCTTGTTGCTACCGGGGGTGACCAACGCAGGAGAGTCCTCATCCGGCTTCAACGTGCGGGGCGGGGCAGCCGACCAGAACCTGATCCTCCTTGACGAGGCAACTATTTTCAATTCCTCCCACCTCTTCGGCTTCTTCTCCGTATTCAACCCGGATGCCATCAAAGACATCAAATTATTCAAAGGGGGTATCCCCGCCCGGTACGGGGGCCGCGTTTCCTCCGTCCTGGAAATCTACCAGAAAGAAGGGAACAGCAAGGAGTTCCACATGAACGGGGGCATTGGCGCCGTGGCCAGCCGGCTGCTGGCGGAGGGGCCCATTGTCAAAGACCGGGCTGCCTTCCTGGCCGGGGGGCGGGCCTCTTACGCCCACCTGTTCCTGCCGCTCTTTGACATCGACAACAAAGCGTATTTCTACGACCTGAACACCAAACTGAATTACCGGTTGAACGACCGGAACAGCCTGTATCTCTCCGGGTATTTCGGCCGCGACCTGTTCAGCATCAACGACCTGTTTGTCAACACCTATGGGAATGCCGTGGTAAATTTCCGGTGGAACCACCTGTTTTCGGACAAGCTATTTGCAAACCTCTCGCTCATCTACTCGGATTACTACTACGGCCTGGAACTCGACTTTGTGGGCTTTGAATGGAATTCGGGCATCCGCAACTTCAATGTCAAATACGACCTGAAGCACTACGTCAGCGACGGGCTGCAGATCAATTACGGCCTGCATAACACCTACTACGTGTTCAACCCCGGCAAGATTTCCCCCAACAGCGAGGAGTCCGGGATCGTGGAGGAGCAACTCACCAAAAAATATGCGAACGAAAACGCTTTGTACGTGGACGTTTCCCATGATATTTCCCAGCGCCTCAGCCTGGGGTACGGGTTGCGCGTCAGCCAGTTCAACCGGTTGGGCCAGGACGAATTCTTCGTGTACGAGGACGACAACCCCGTTTTCTTTGACCCCTTTACGCTGGTATACCGGGAAAATATCCCGATCGATACAGTTTCAGCCGACCGGTTTGAAACCCTGGACAAGTTCCTGAACCTGGAACCCCGGGTGTCCCTGGCCTATACGCTCAGCGACAATAGTTCCGTAAAGGCGAGTTATATGCGCATGGCCCAATACCTCCACCTGCTCTCCAACACGAACTCCCCTACCCCCCTGGATGTCTGGACCCCCAGCGGCCCCTACACGCGGCCACAGATCGCCGACCAGGTAGGGCTCGGGTATTTCCGGAATTTTGCCGATGGGGAATACAGCCTGGAAACCGAGGTCTTCTACAAAGAAGTGCAAAACCGCATCGACTATATCGACGGGG
>CAXQQM010000244.1:0-12657 GCA_964226055.1 Robiginitalea sp.
AAGACTCAAAACTCAGGTGGCTTTGGCGACGGGGTCCACCCCTTACCATTCCGAACAGGGAAGTTAAGCCCGTCAGCGCCGATGGTACTGCCTCACAAGGTGGGAGAGTAGGTCGCCGCCTCCTTTATACCAAAAGCCCCTCACAGCAATGTGAGGGGCTTTTTTATTCCCGAAACTTCTTTTTTCCCCGGCATTCGTTAACCAGGCGGTTACAGGCCCGGGTAAATCGGAAGCGCGGGCAAATCCAAGGCCCGGGTTATTCGGAAACCAGGAAAGTCTTCAACATTCCCTTGGCCTGGCTGCACGGGACCTCCGAGATAAAGGCATACTGACCCGGGGCCAGTTCCGCTTCAAAATACTGTACGGTGCCCCCCGGGGAATCATTGGCGCCCCCCAGGAAGGTAAAGCCTTCCGGCAGGGTAGAGCTCATAAGCCCCGTGGGCGTAGCCCAGTTCATCCATGCCTCGAGTGCCTCCAGGTCAGCGTCCGGCGCAACGGATACGAGGTTTACGTCGTGACCGATAAAATGTTCGTGGGGCGACTGGTCAGCAAAGGTTACGCGAAACGTGTTACTCCCCACCTTTGGCTGGCCGTTCCAGCTGATGCCGGCCTGTCGGCTGATCTGCACATCCATGTAGTCCGATGGCGGGCTCACGGTACTGACGCTATCTGTCACAATCAATTCCTTGGCCATGCCCATGGAAGTGTGGAACCGGCCGTCCGGCATCCGGACATAGCATTCCATGACGTAATATCCCGGGGAGAGGTTTACTGTGGTCGTAGCTGTGAGGCCAGGCGATATCAGCCCGTTGCCCCCGCTGAATACGACCTCTGAAAACCATTCGGGCAATTTCCCGAAGGCCCCCATGGCTGCCTCATTTTTGCCCTCCATGATCAGTTGCATCCCTTCCTCGAATACCGGGGCCACCTCCGAAATGGTATTTTCAATAGTGACGCCTTCGGGGTATTTATCAAGCAGGATAAAATGCGGCTCCGTGGACTTGTTCTTATACACAAAAGTGTTCCAGCCCGACGGGATGGTATCCGGAGAAATGAATTCCATGGAGTTGGTCACTACCTCGATGGTGGGCTCCGGTTCCGGTTCCGGGTCACTGGAAACTTCCGCTTTCTTGGGATCCGATTTACAATTCCAGAATAGAAGCCCCATGCACAATAGGAATAAAGGCATGGAGCTTCCGTATTTTTTATGGTTCATACAGGCGTCCGTTATATATTAAACTTGACGCCGCCCATCAGGACGAGCTGTCCCTCGTCGATGATCACATATTTCAGTTCCGCAAACGGGATGACGGAACCGCCGATGATAAAGTTGGCGCCGGCCCCGAGATTCAGGCCCAGGCGGCCATCTGAAACCGAAATATCACCGCCAAAACCGGAATCGCCCGATACTTTGACCGAGGTGTAATTCAGTCCGGCCAGGCCATAGAAACCGATACCGTCGCTGTCGAGGAAGTAGTAATTGACGTTTCCATTGGCTTCAAACCAATTGATGTCGATACCTTCTTCCTCCCTGGGGAAGTAATAGATCAGTGACGGGGAAATGACCAGGTTGGTGGCAATCGGAAACTCCGCATTGGCGCCGATACCCAGGCTTTCAACTTCCGTCCCGTAGGCCAGGAACCCCCCGATCCGGGTGTCCTCCTGGGCCTGTCCCAGATTGGCTACAAGAATAGCTCCGATAAGTAATACTAATTTTTTCATGTGATTGGAATTTTAGGTTGAATTGCTATTAAAATAAAAGTTTTTATTTAAAAACCATAACCTGCGTGGCTTGCCCCGATGGCCGCAGGCTGAAAGGCCATCGGCTGTGGGATCCCCTCCCTGCCGTTATTTACAGCCATGCCAAAACTATGAGGAAAGGGCCCCAGGTGATCCCACAGATGTATCAAATGATTATACATATGTATCATTGGTCCTAAAATCCACCTGTTTGCCCCAGGATATAATCTGTGTTGTTTGCCCCGGGGTATGGTCCATGCCAATAAAAAAGCCGCGGGGATCCCCGCGGCTTTCTGTCAGAAACCTATAGCTAATTCTCAAACCCTGGGCAGGTCCCCTTCGCCCTTGAGGGGCAATTCGGAACTCCCCATCAAATAGGAATCCACATGATGCGCAGCCTGTCTGCCTTCGGAAATAGCCCAGACGATCAGGGATTGTCCGCGACGCTGGTCGCCGGCGGCAAATACGCCAGGCACGTTGGTTTTATAATCGGAAACAGAGGCTTTGATATTTGTACGCGGGTCGAGTTCGAGGCCCAGTTGGTCGGCAATGCCCATTTCAGAGCCGGTGAAGCCCAGCGCCAGCAGCGCCAGGTCGCAGGGCCATTCTTTCTCCGTGCCTTTGAGCTCCACGAGTCTGGGCCGTTGGCCGGGGACCTTTTCCCATTCTACCTCCACAGTGACCAGGCCGGTCAATTTCCCATCCGCATCGCCTTTGAATTCCTTGGTCGAAATACTGAAAAAGCGTTCCGCCCCTTCCTTGTGGGAAGAGCTCGTGCGGAGCCTCATGGGCCAGAAAGGCCAGGGCTGGTCTTCCGGCCGGCCGGCTGGTGGCTTCCCGAGGATTTCAAAATTGGAAACGGTCTTCGCTCCCTGGCGGAAAGATGTCCCGATGCAGTCAGACCCCGTATCCCCGCCGCCGATTACGACGACGTTTTTGCCTTTGGCGGTTATCTCATCGCCCTCAAAGGGGATGCCGTCCACCCGCCTGTTGTTTTGCCCCAGGAAATCCATGGCCTGTACCACCCCGTCCAGGTCGGCGCCCGGTATCGGGAGCGGCCTGCGGACCGTGGCTCCCCCGCAAAGCAGGATGGCGTCAAATTCACTCTGCAGGTCTGTTGCAGCCACGTCCTTCCCGACATGTACCCCACAGCGGAATTCGATACCTTCCTCTTCGAGGATTTCCAGCCGCCGGTCGATGACGTGTTTTTCCATCTTAAAATCCGGGATGCCGTACCGGAGGAGCCCCCCGGGTTTTTCATCCCTTTCAAAAACCGTCACCAGGTGGCCTGCCCGGTTGAGTTGCTGCGCAGCGGCCAGCCCGGCCGGTCCGCTACCTACTACGGCAACCTTCCTGCCGGTCCGCGTTTCTGGTGGTGTGGCAACCACCCATCCCTTGTCAAATGCCGTTTCCGCAATGTGTTTTTCGATATTCTCTATACTGACAGGATCTTCGTTGATCCCCAGGACACAAGCCTCTTCACAGGGTGCCGGGCACAACCGCCCGGTGAATTCCGGGAAATTGTTGGTGGCGTGCAATATTTCTGCAGCCTTATCCCATTTCCCCCGGTACACGGCGTCGTTGAAATCGGGGATCAGGTTCCCAAGCGGGCATCCGCTGTGGCAGAAGGGGATCCCGCAGTCCATGCAGCGGGCACCCTGTTCCTTCATCGCCTTCTCGGACAGCGGCTTGGTGAATTCCTTGTAATTCTTAAGACGTTCCTCCACGGGCGCATAGGGGTCCACCTTGCGCTCGTATTCCATAAACCCTGTAATCTTTCCCATTGTATATCGTCTCTAGCTTTTCGTTTTCCAGACGGATCAGCGCCTGGCGGTATTCCTCGGGGAATACCTTAATAAACTGGGGCAGGTAGGTCTCCCATTTTTCGAGGACCTCCTGGGCCAGCGGGCTGAAGGTGGCGTTGTAGTGGTTTTCTATCATTCCCCGCAATTCGGCAATGTCCTGGTCTTCCTCTACCTTAAGCAGGTTCAGGGCTTCTTTGTTGCAATTGCGTTCAAAAGTCTTATTCCGGTCCAGCACATAGGCGATACCCCCGCTCATGCCGGCCCCGAAATTCCTGCCGACTTCCCCGAGGATGACCGCTACGCCCCCGGTCATGTATTCGCAACCGTGGTCGCCGATGCCCTCAACGACGGCCCGGGCCCCGGAATTCCGTACGCAGAACCGCTCCCCGGCTTTCCCGTTGATATAGGCTTCCCCTGAGGTGGCGCCGTAAAGGCAGACATTCCCGGTGATGATATTCTCCTCGGGCCGGATGGTGGAACCGCCAGGGACTTTGATGATCAGGCGGGCGCCTGAGAGTCCCTTACCGAGGTAATCGTTGGTATTGCCGTTGACGATCATCGTGAGCCCCCGGGTTGCGAACGCCCCGAAGCTCTGGCCAGCCGAGCCGGTGAAATTCAGGCGCAGCGTGTTCTCCGGCAGGCCTTCCGCCCCGTAAATCTTGGAAATTTCGTTGCTGATGATGGCGCCTACCGCCCGGTCCGTATTGTGTATCGGAAAGTCCAGGCTGGTCTTCTCCTTCCGGAAAAGCGCCAGGTGGGCCTTTTCGATGATCTCGAATTCAATGGACTTTTCGATGTTGTGGTCCTGCTTTACCGTATTGTAGAATTTCGTGCCAATAGGGACAGGTACCTGGTACAGGATCGGGCTCAGGTCGATGCCCCGGGCCTTGTAATGGTCAATCGCCTTGCGGCGGTCGAGTTTCTGTACCTGGCCCACCATCTCGTCCATGGTCCGGAAACCGAGTTTCGCCATGATCTCCCGCAATTCTTCCGCTACAAAGTACATGTAGTTGACCACGTGCTCCGGCTTGCCTTCGAATTTTTTGCGCAACTCCGGGTTCTGGGTGGCGATGCCTACCGGGCAGGTATTCAGGTGGCACACCCGCATCATGATACAGCCGGAGGCTACCAGGGGGGCGGTGGCAAAGCCAAATTCCTCGGCCCCGAGCAGGCAGGCAACCGCAACATCCCGGCCGGTTTTGAGCTGACCGTCGCATTCCAGGACCACCCGGTTTCGCAGGTCGTTCATCACCAGGGTTTGCTGGGCTTCGGAAATCCCGAGTTCCCAGGGGAGGCCGGCGTGCTTCAGGGAGGTCAGGGGGGAGGCCCCGGTACCCCCGTCGTGGCCGGAGATCAGGATCACGTCGGCTTTTGCCTTGGAAACGCCGGCGGCTACGGTCCCCACGCCAACTTCCGATACGAGCTTTACGTTGATGCGGGCCTCCCGGTTGGCCGATTTCAGGTCGTAAATCAACTGGGAGAGGTCTTCGATGGAGTAGATATCGTGGTGGGGCGGGGGCGAAATCAACCCGACGTACGGGGTGGAATTCCGCGTCTTCGCAATGGCGGGATTCACTTTGGGCCCTGGCAGCTGCCCGCCTTCGCCCGGCTTGGCCCCCTGGGCCATCTTGATCTGGATTTCCCGGGCATTGGTCAGGTAATTAGAGGTGACCCCGAAACGGCCGGATGCCACCTGTTTGATGGCGCTGTTCCGCCAATCCCCGGTCTGGCTGCGATAGAAGCGTTCGGCATCCTCGCCCCCTTCGCCTGAGTTGCTTTTGCCCCCGATCCGGTTCATGGCTATGGCCAGGTTTTCGTGGGCCTCTTTGCTGATGGACCCGTAGGACATGGCCCCGGTCTTGAAACGCTTGACGATTTCCGTCCAGGGTTCCACCTCCTCAATCGGGATCGGGTCGTAGTTTGAAAATTCGAACAGGCCGCGGATGGTCATCAGGTTCTTGGTTTGCTCGTTGACCAGTTCGGCGTATTCCTTATAGGTCGAAGGCTCGTTGAGCCGGACCGCTTTCTGCAGCTTGGCGATGGACAACGGGTTGAACATGTGCTTTTCCCCGTCCCGCCTCCAGCGGTATTCGCCCCCGATCTCGAGGTCCAGGTTGGCGGCCAGATCCTTGCGGTCAAACGCCTTGTGGTGCCTCAGGGCAATCTCCTTTTCCATTTCGTACAACCCGATCCCCTGGATCCGGGTGGGCGTATTCGGGAAATACTTCTCAACCATCTGGGTGTTCAGCCCGATGCATTCAAAGAGTTGGGAGCCCCGGTAGGAGTTGAGCGTGGAGATCCCGATTTTGTTCATCACCTTGAGGATCCCCTTGCCGATGGCCTTGTTGTAGTTGCGGATCGCCTCCTCCAGGCTGACATCCTGGATATCGTGCTCCTCGATCTGTTCCGCGATGATCTCGTTCACAAGGTACGGGTTGATCGCGCTGGCGCCGAAGCCAAAGAGGAGCGCAAAATGGTGCACTTCCCGGGGTTCTGCCGATTCGATGATTATGCTCAGGTTGGAGCGCCGGCCTACCTTTCGCAGGCCGCTGTTGACAAAGGAACAGGCCAGCAGGGCCGGGATGGGCGCCAGGTCTTTGCTGACATTCCGATCGGAAAGGATGATGATGTTGGCCCCCTCGTCAATGGACCGGGAGGCTTTGGTGAGCACGGCTTCCAGGGCGTTTTCAAGGCCGTTCAGGCCTTTGTCGATCTCGTAGAGAATCGGTATGGATACCACCTTGTAGTCCGGGCTGCTGTCGTAATTCTTTATTTTATCGAGGTCTTCCTTGGAGATGACCGGGTTCTGGATTTTCAGCTTCCGGCACTGCAGGGGCGAGATGTCGAACAGGTTGTGGTCGGTCCCGAGTGTCAGGCTGATGTCGCAGATCAATTCCTCCCGGATCCCGTCCAGGGGCGGGTTGGTTACCTGTGCAAAGAGTTGCTTAAAGTAATTGTAGATAAGCTGGGGGCGTTCGGAAAGCACCGCAATAGGGGTGTCGGATCCCATGGACCCGATAGGCTCCTTGGCGGCCTTGGCCATGGGCAGGATAATGGTATTGATGTCTTCCAGGGTGTACCCGAAGGCGGCTTTCCGTTTCTCGAGCGTCTCTTCGTCCAGGAACAGCGGGCAGTCGTTGTACGGGATATCCCGCAGGTGCACCAGGTTCTTTTTGAGCCATTTGGCATACGGGTGTTTCCCGGCGATGGCCTCCTTGATCTCCTCGTCGTTCACGATTCGGCCTTCCTCCATGTTCACCAGGAACATCTTCCCGGGTTCCAGCCGGCCGTGGAAGGCGATATTTTCAGGCTCCAGCTCCAGTACGCCCGTTTCTGAGGACATAACTACGTAGCCGTCCCGGGTTACCGAGTAGCGGGAGGGCCGGAGCCCGTTCCTGTCCAGGACCGCCCCGATGTAGTTGCCGTCCGTGAACGGGATGGACGCCGGGCCGTCCCAGGGTTCCATCAGGCAGGAATTGAATTCGTAGAAGGCGCGTTTGGCTTCGGACATGTCCGGGTTTTTCTCCCAGGCTTCCGGGACGAGCATCATCATAACCTCGGGCAGGGACCGTCCGGTCATCAGCAGGAGTTCCACCACCATGTCCATGGTAGCCGAATCCGATTTGCCCGGCAGGATGACGGGCAGGATTTCCTTGATTTCCTCCCCGAACAGGTCGCTCTGGAATAGGCTTTCCCGGGAATGCATACGCGAAACGTTTCCGCGGAGCGTATTGATTTCCCCGTTGTGGCACATATACCGGAAGGGCTGGGCCAAATCCCAGGTTGGGAACGTATTGGTCGAAAACCGCTGGTGCACCAGGGCCAGGCGGGTCACCACCCGCGGGTCCATGAGGTCCTTGTAGTACAATTTGATATCAATCGGCATCAGCAGTCCCTTGAAGATGATGATCCGGGTAGAGAGGCTCGGCAGGTAGAAGAAGCCGCGCTCGGACAACTTGGAGGCGATAATGGCGTGTTCGGTTTTTTTGCGGGCAACAAAGAGCTTCCGCTCAAATTCAAAATCGTCCTGGTCTTCCGAGGCCTTTCCGACAAATACCTGTTTGACGAAAGGTTCGGTTTCCGCAGCGATGCGGCCGGGCACCCGGCGGTTTACCGGGACATCCCTCCAGCCCAGGAGCCTGAGGCCCTGCGCTTCCAGGTTTTCCCCGAACAGGGTGGTGCAATAATCCCGTTGGTTTTCCTTTTGGGGCAGGAATACATTGCCTACCGCATAGGTGCCGGGCTCCGGCAACTCAAAGGAGCATACCTCGGTAAAGAATTCGTGGGGGATATCGATCAGGATCCCCGCCCCGTCTCCGGTTTTGCCGTCTGCACTTACGGCCCCGCGGTGTTCGAGCTTCTCGAGGATCTCCAGGGCCTTGTGGATGATGTCGTTCGATTTTTTGCCCTTCAGGCTGCAAATAAATCCGGCGCCGCAGTTGTCATGCTCAAATTCGGGGAGGTACAATCCTTGTTTTTCCATAGGGCTCTCGCTTTATAATTCCACGAAGCCAAAATCGCTCGAATTGGCTTGCGGGTGGGGACGTACCGGCATTTCCCGGATACGTGATTATCTCAAAATTAGGGATAACTCTGTCATTAATTCATCGAATTTTGTGATAATCCGAAATAAATTCAACGTTGGTAATAATCCCTTGAAAAATTCCCAATTTGGGAATTGTAGGCGAGCCGCATTATGGAATCGTCAATTCCGGCCGAAAATTATTCCCTTCAAGCAGTTGCAGGGGGGTATGAGCGTTCAAATGGGGGAATTGGATTGCCTCACTCCTTGGAAAATAAAGGGGCTTGCCCCTTCAATCAAACTTTTGGCCGGAAAGCCCTGAAAAAAAACAGGGGTGGTATCCGTGGGACTGGCCCCCGCCGTCCTGGATACCGATAAAATATCGGTTTAATCCTGGAGGATGCTCCTGGAAATAACGATTTTCTGGATTTCCGAGGTACCCTCGTAAATTTGGGTGATTTTGGCATCCCGCATCATCCGCTCCACGTGGTACTCCTTTACGTAGCCGTTCCCACCGTGGATCTGTACGGCTTCCACGGCGGTATCCATAGCCACCTGGGAAGCATATAATTTGGCCATCGCACCCGAGAGGTCGTAGTTTTCCCCCCGGTCCTTGTCGGTGGCGGCCCGGTACACGAGCATCCGGGCTGCCTCAATTTGGGTGTGCATGTCGGCCAGTTTGAAAGCGATTGCCTGGTGGTTGGCGATCTCCGTCCCGAAGGCCTTCCGCTCTTTGGAGTATTTCAGGGACAATTCGTAGGCGCCGGCCGCAATCCCCAGTGCCTGGGCCGCGATACCGATACGTCCCCCGGACAGGGTTTTCATGGCGAACTTGAAGCCGAAACCGTCAGAGCCGATCCGGTTTTCCTTGGGCACCTGGACGTCGTTAAAGTTCAGGGAGTGCGTATCGCTTCCCCGGATACCCATTTTTTGTTCCTTGGGCCCGATTTCAAAACCCTCCATCCCTTTCTCGACAATCAGTGCATTGATGCCCTTATGGCCTTTTTCGGGGTAGGTTTGCGCAATGACCAGGTAGATATCGGCTGTATTGCCATTGGTGATCCAGTTTTTGGTGCCATTGAGCACGTAGTGGTCACCGGCGTCTTTGGCCGTGGTTTTCTGGGAAGTGGCATCGCTGCCGGCTTCCGGTTCGGACAGGCAGAAGGCGCCGATTTTTTGCCCGGACGCCAGGGCTGGCAGGTATTTCTTTTTTTGCTCCTCGGTGCCGTAGGCCTCAAGGCCCCAGCACACCAGGGAGTTGTTCACCGAAACCACAACGGATGCCGAGGCGTCCACCTTGGAGAGTTCCTCCATCACCAGGACGTAGGATAAGGTGTCCAGGCCACTGCCCCCGTATTCAGGGGAAACCATCATGCCCATAAAACCGAGCTCCCCCATGGCCTTTACCTGGCGGGCCGGAAATTCCTGCTTTTCGTCCCGCTCAATGACCCCGGGCAGCAATTCGGCCTGTGCAAAGTCCCGGGCGGCCTGGCGAACCATCTGTTGTTCTTCGGTTAAACTGAAATCCATGTGGTTTGTATTTTTCTCAATGAAACTGTGCAAATATACGCGCTCGCTAAACGATATTCAACAGGCGAAGGTGTTTATTGCGAATGTGAAAACGCCGGGCTGAAAACCCTTTTTGTCGAAGCTTGCCCGATTCGTACGGAAAGCAGGGCAATATTTTTATATTTGTCCGGGCCGCCTCCCGTCGCGGGATCGGCTGGTTACCTTGCCGGGGATTCCGGAAATCCCGGGAATCCGGCGCCAAATGCACACCATTCCAAAAGCCGCATTATGTTGATGAAGGAGCTCCTTGAGCGCTACGAGAACAAACCGCCTGAAATCGTATTTCAGTGGAAGGACCCGGAAACAGAGGCCGAAGGATGGGCTGTGATCAATTCCCTGCGCGGGGGAGCCGCGGGGGGCGGCACGCGCATGCGGGAGGGCCTGGACCAGAACGAGGTGCTCTCCCTGGCCAAGACGATGGAGGTAAAATTCACCGTCTCTGGCCCGCCGATTGGCGGGGCCAAGTCCGGCATCAATTTCAACCCGGACGACCCCCGCAAGAAAGGGGTCCTGGAACGTTGGTACCACGCGGTTTCGCCCCTGCTGAAAAGCTACTACGGCACCGGGGGCGACCTGAATGTCGACGAGATCCACGAAGTGATCCCCATAACGGAGGACGCCGGGGTATGGCATCCCCAGGAAGGCGTTTTCAATGGGCATTTCCGGCCTACTGAAGCCGATAAGATCAACCGGATCGGCCAGTTGCGCATGGGGGTCATCAAGGTCCTTGAGACGGATACCTATTCGCCCGACACCTCCCGGAAATACACGGTGGCGGACATGATTACCGGCTTTGGCGTTGCTGAAGCCGTCCGGCATTTTTATGACATCCACGGCGAAAGTGTGGTTGGGAAACGGGCCGTGGTTCAGGGGTTCGGCAATGTCGGGGGCGCGGCGGCCTTTTACCTGTCCAAGATGGGGGCCCGGGTTGTCGGGATTATCGACCGGGCCGGGGGGGTCATCAAAGAAGAGGGATTCAGCTTCGAGGAGATCCGCGAATTGTTCGGCAAGAAAAAAGGGAACGCCCTGGTGGCGGAGGACCTGATCCCGTCGGCGGAGCTGGATTCGCGAATCTGGAGCCTGCCCTGCGAAATTTTTGCACCCTGCGCCGCCTCCCGCCTGGTGACCCGGGAACAGATCGGCACGTTGATCGAAACAGGCCTGGAAGTCATCTCCTGCGGGGCGAACGTACCCTTTGCGGACCGGGAGATTTTCTTCGGCCCGATCATGGAGTATACAGACCAGCGCGTCAGCCTGATACCCGATTTTGTATCGAATTGCGGGATGGCCCGGGTCTTTGCCTATTTTATGGAAGGGCGGGTCTCCATGGAGGACGCCGATATTTTTAATGACACGTCCGGGACCATTAGAAATGCAATTTTGAATATATTTAACCAAAATCCAACCCGAAGGAATTTCAGCCGGACGGCCTTTGAGATCGCCCTGAAACAACTCGTGTAATACAAACTAATCATTATGGAAACCATTATCATCATCGTATTCCTGGTCGGCTACCTCGCCATCACCCTGGAACACAACCTCAAGATCGACAAGCTGATACCTGCCCTGGCCATGATGGCCCTCCTATGGGCAATCATCGCCCTGGCCCATATGCCGGTATTTGAGGTAAATGCGGAACTCAAGGAGCTGGAACCCACACATATAGACGAAATCCTGCTACACCACCTAGGGAAAACCGCTGAGATCCTGGTCTTCCTCCTGGGGGCGATGACGATTGTGGAAATCATCGACTACTTCAACGGGTTTGCGACCATCAAGGGGTATATCCGCACGCGCAGCAAAACCAAGCTACTCTGGTTATTCTCCCTGCTGGCATTCGTCCTTTCGGCCATCATCGACAACCTGACTGCCACGATCGTATTGGTGACCATCCTGCAAAAGGTGATCAAGGACCGCAATACGCGACTGTGGTTTGCGGGGATGATCATTATCAACGCCAACGCGGGCGGGGCCTGGTCGCCCATCGGGGATGTGACCACCACGATGCTCTGGATCGCCGACAAGGTATCTGCACTCCAGCTGATCGAACACGTCCTGCTCCCGTCCATTGTCTGTACGGTGGTACCGACCTTTATCGCCAGCCGGTTCAGGGTATTCCGCGGGCAGATTGCCGCAGAGCCGGATGATCTGGAGGAGCCGAAATCGAAGTTCGGTCCGACCATGCTCTACCTGGGCCTCGGATCCATCGTCTTTGTACCGTTCTTTAAAACCATCACACACCTGCCCCCCTATGTGGGTATGATGCTTTCATTGGCGATCGTCGCAACCTTTGCGGAGATTTACAGCCAGACCAAGTTCAGCATCAGTTCGGTGGATAAATCGGAAAGCGACGAGCACGATGCCCATGCATCGCACAGCCCGGTCCACTCCTCCCTGTCAAAGATCGAGTTGCCGAGTATCCTCTTCTTCCTCGGTATCCTGCTCGCCGTGGCGGCCCTGGAGTCGCTGGGGTACCTCTTTACCTACGCGGAGGCCCTGAACGAGGCCATCCCGAACACGGATATCGTGGTGATGCTGCTGGGGGTCGGATCGGCCATAATCGACAACGTACCGCTGGTAGCGGCCAGTATGGGGATGTTCTCCCCTGGCATGGACGACCCGCTCTGGCACTTTATCGCCTATTCGGCGGGTACGGGCGGCAGCATGCTGATCATCGGCTCCGCTGCCGGGGTAGTAGCTATGGGCATGGAGAAAATCGACTTCTTCTGGTACCTGCGCAAGATTGCCTGGCTGGCCCTGGTGGGCTTCCTGGCAGGGGCCGTAGCGTTTATCCTCCTGCGCGACCTGGTCCTCAACCCGATGTAGGCATCCCGGGCGCCTGCGTATTTTTTTAGCCGGAATACTTAAAACGGTAAAACTCCGTTATTAGAAGCAACCTAATAAGAGAGCTATTATGATATTGTTTCAGGACGCCGTCGATGAAACCCAGTTGGGTGAGATCGCATCCGAGGAAAAAACCCTCTCCGTTATTGACCTGATCTTTAACGGGGGCACGGGGAG
>CAXQQM010000245.1:0-6289 GCA_964226055.1 Robiginitalea sp.
TTCAGACGTGTGCTCTTCCGATCTGTTAATAGCCCTACCATTATTATAAAATATTCAGATTGCATTGTCGCCGGCACCTTGTAATTGCACTCGAATTAACGAATTGATATAGACCGTCCGGATGATGAAGGCCTGGTTGGCGGAACAAGTTTAACCCCACAGATTGCAAAGCAAAAGCCATCCCCCGGGATGGCTTTGTTTTTTGGTGTTTTTCAGGGCAAGCCCCCCGGGTGGGGGGATGGGCCTGTGGATCAGAAACGGATCTGCAATTCCACGTCGTCCCAGCCCACCTCAATGGCGGCCCCGCCAAAGGTAGGCGGCCCCATGGCCATATCGTTGCCGCTCATCCCATAAGGCTCGGCGGGCATGCCGTTACTCTCGAAATCCATGCGCTCGTTGCTATTCAGGTCGTGCAGGACGGAAACGGCATAGGTGCCGGGGGTGACGTTTTCGAAAGTGAAGGTCAGGGACCCCTTGGATGCGCCGGCCTTGAAGTTTTTTACCCCGGCGCCTTTCATAAAGGTCTGGTCTGTATGCAGGGCCGCCAGGATGTGGCCCTGGTCATTCAGGACATTTTCCAAAGTAACGGTAACGGTTGCCCCTTTGAATTCCTGGGCGCTGAGGCCGAGGGAAATAAGTAGTGCCAGGGTAAATAAGATACGTGTTTTCATGGTGGTGATTTTTGTTTGTTGAACCTGGCCCAAAATTGCCAATTACACCCCCGGCATAAAAAACAAACCTGCTGAATTGGGGAATCCGGCTTCCGAACTGTAGTGGCCAACCAGGGTCCCTGTTACAATGCAAGGCCCATCGTTACAATGCAAGGCCCACCCGACCCCGCGCCCCTGGAACGCCTGGTCCACCCCCATTTTGGTCAGTTCGAACTGGTAGCCGGGCAGATCGGTCGATGGTTGAATTCCCTCCGGGGATTCTGGCAACTTGTCAGCCATCCTGACGGGGGGCAGCCTCTCGATTGCCCAGGATTTCCACCACCCAGTAGATTACCTGTCCGATGCCGTTGGCAAAGATGAAGAGCAAAATCCAGACGAGGAGCAGGTTGTTTTGCTGGAGGTTCGGGTTTTTGACCGCGTGTACGATATAAAACACCAGGCTCCCCAGGCTGACGAGGACCATCAGCAGGACCATTGCGATAAAAACACCCAACCCGCCAAAGAAAGTGGCCGGTGGGGCATCCTGGCCTTCAAACCGCTCGATATTTCCAAAAAGGGTAAACATGAATACGGCATAGCCGGCAAAGAGCAATACGAGCCCTACTATGGGTGCAAGGGCAAAGAAGCCCTGCCAGAATCTGTTGTGCAACATGGTCGGTTGATTTTCTACAAGGTATCGAATTCGCCGTTCAGAATAAAGGCAGAAGTTGCTTTTTCATCGCGTCGGCCACTGCTGCAGACAACCCGCCCCGCTCGCTGAGTTCCGCAATGATCCGATCCAGGTCCGCTTCGCGCCCCTGGGATAGCTTAAAAGCCACATCCACAGCCGTTACCCGGACCGTAAATCCTACAATCCCCCGGATTTGCCGGAGCGTGGCCGCTGAAAAACCTTCCATCGATACCGGCTCCCTGGAATCCCTTTCGTATTTGTCCACCAGAAGTTTCAGGGATGCCCGCAACTGATCGGCATCCTGGAGGTTATAAATCCCGCGGACCTGGGCTGCCATGTAGTTCCATGTGGGGACTTCCTCCTCTGTGTACCATGAAGAAGACACATAGCTATGAGGCCCCTGGAAAATACAGAGTACTTCCTGCCCGTCCGCGATCTGCTTCCACTGCGGATTCGCCCGGGCGACATGGCCACAGAGCTCCAGGGGCTCCTTTCCGGGAACGAGTTCAAGGGGCAAATGGGTAACCATCGGGGCACCCGGCCCGTTGCTGACCAGCAGGCCGAATGCATGGGCCTCCAGGAATTCCCGGATCAACGTCGGGTCTTCTATCCGGTATTTATCGGGGATATACATGGAGTGAAATCACTTGATATTTTTTAACCAGCGGCAATTAGCCTGACCGAAGTCCAAAGGTAGCAATTTGGCCCTTTCCGGACGGCGTAATTCCGGCAATCATGTCCGGCAAATGCAGCCCCACTATAAACTTTGCATACAGCACGGATTCCATGGCATTCCGGCAAGGGATACCGGAGAAACCCCGTAGTTTAAATAAAAAAGAGAATATGCCATTTATCACACACAGCAAAGAGGAAGAACACAGTATTTATTACGAAGACTATGGGAAAGGACAGCCTGTTATCCTGATCCACGGGTGGCCCCTGAGCAATAAGATGTGGGAACAGCAAGTCTGGAAGCTCGTCGAATCCGGCTACCGGTGCATTTCCTATGACCGTCGGGGGTTCGGGATCAGCTCTGCCCCCTGGGATGGCTACGGATATTCCGACCTGGCAGGTGATTTGAACGAGATCATCGAACAGCTCAAACTCGACAATTGCGTACTGGTAGGATTTTCGATGGGCGGGGGCGAAGTTATCCGCTACCTGACGGATTTTGGAGACAACCGCATCGACAAAATTGCCCTGGTCAGCTCCATCATCCCCTTGGTCAAGCAACACGATGACAATCCTGAAGGTGTCCCCGTGGAAACGCTTGACTCCATCAAGGAGGCACTGCAGAAAGACCGGGTAGGCTTCCTGAAGGAATTTTCCAAGGGGTTTTACAATTTTGAGGAGAACTCCGCCAATGACCGTATAAGCCAGGCACAGCTCGACTACGACTTCATCGTGGCCTCCCACGCATCCCCCAGGGCCACCATCCAGACTGCCCTAGCCTGGATGCATACGGATTTCAGGCCGGAACTCGCCAACGTACGGGTCCCTGCTCTTGTGGTACACGGGGATGGCGACCAGACGGTCCCCATCGAAACTTCGGCCCGGCAGGCGGCCAGCGGCATCGGGGATGCCACGCTCAAAGTACTGGAAGGAGCCCCGCACGGACTCCACCTGACCCATGCAAGGGAGCTCAACGAAATGCTGGTAGGGTTCCTGAAAAAGTAAGCCAATAGACAGTTCAGCCGCCGGATCCGACAATTCGGACGGTTAATTTTTCAGCCCCGGAGCGCATACCGGTTCTTTGGAACCTGTGGGGAATGCCTCCGGGCTTTGTATGTCCGGACCTGGGCCAATGGCTGTCCCTCCGGGAACATTTGCTACATTTAATGCGCAATATGGGTTGGAAACGCTTTTTTATCGAATTTGGCCGTGCCAGTGTGGTGGGGGTGGCCATCTACATTGTATTCCTGGGCATCTATTACTTCCTGGGCCGGGAATTCTCCTGGAGTTTGGACCAGTTGATGGATTTTTTGCAGCATATGGTCTTTACGCTGTTCATCTACATGGCCAATGCCTATGTCATCTTTTTTGTCCTCAGGCGCTGGGGGAACCGGATATTCCAATGGAAAAACCTGGCTCTCTCACTTACGGGCAATGCACTGGTTTCCCTGCTGGCGATAGCCCTGGCAAATTTTACGGTGTATGTTTTACTGATGGGGGAGCCCCTGCAGTCCTTTCTGCAGCGGCAGACCCCCAACTATTACGCAATTTCCCTGCTGATTGCATTGGTAGTCTCCGGGATTTTCTACCTTTTTTATTACAACAAGTACCGGCAGGAAACCCGGGTTAAACAACAAAAAATCATCGCTGGGACGGCCTCCGCCCAGTTTGACGCCCTCAAAAACCAGCTGGACCCGCATTTCCTTTTTAACAGCCTGAACGTCCTTACAAGCCTGATTGACGAAGACCCCGAGCAAGCCCAGCGATTTACTACCTCCCTCTCCAAGGTATACCGCTACGTCCTCGAACAGAAAAATAAGGAACTCGTCACCGTGGACGAAGAATTCACTTTTGCCCGCACCTACGTCCGCCTCCTGAAGATGCGTTTTGAGGACAGCATCGTATTTGAGATCCCGGAAGCCAGTAGCAACCCGGAAGCCCGGATTGTCCCGCTTTCGCTGCAATTGCTCCTGGAGAATGCGGTAAAGCACAATGTGGTTACCTCCTCGCGCCCCCTGCATATCCGGGTCCGGGAGCTGGACGGGAGGGTGGTAGTCTCCAACAACCTCCAGGAGAAAGCCGTGGTAAAAAAATCGAGCGGGGTAGGCCTGCGGAACATCCAGCAGCGCTATGCGTTGTTGACGGACCGGCAGGTGGAAATCGAACGGGAGGACAATGAATTCCGCGTGTCCCTGCCGCTGTTGACCCATCAGGTGAGCCGCGTGAGCCGCCAGGAGGAGTACCTGGAAGACAAACGCTACCTGAAAGCAAAAGAACGGGTGGAAGCTATCAAGAATTTTTACGGGAACCTGACCGCCTACTGCGTGGTGATCCCCTTCCTGGTTTGGTTGAATTTCCGGAGCACGGACTTCCCCTGGGCTATTTTCCCCGCCGTCGGCTGGGGGTTCGGGCTGGTGATGCACGGATTGGAAGCCTTTGGCTACAACCCGCTCTGGGGCAAGGGATGGGAGGAGCGTAAGATCCGGGAACTGATGGAAAAGGACGATTTTTAGGTATCCTGGCGGTTCGGTAGCGCAATTCGACAATTCGGTCGGAATAAATTCGCCTTGCCCGCCTCGCGTTGCATATTTGATGCAGAAACTAAAAACAACTTACAATGGAAAACTTTTCACAAGCAGACCGATACCTGCGCGCCAAGAAGCGCGTGGAGGACATACGCGGGTTCTACGGCAACCTGGTCACCTACCTGATTGTCATCCCTTTCCTCATCTGGCTGAACTGGCGGACGACCAGTTTCCCCTGGGCAGTGTTTCCAGCCCTCGGCTGGGGATTCGGACTGTTGATGCACGGCCTGAAGGTTTTTGGCTACAACCTGATCCTGGGCCGGGGATGGGAGGACCGCAAGATTCGCGAATTCATGTCGCGGGAAGAATTTTAACCATAAAACCAGAAAACGAAGCACCATGGAAGATTTTAAAAAGGAAAGCAAATACATCCGGGCAAGGGAGCGCGTGGAGGAACTCAAGAAGTTCTATGGGAACGCCGCATCCTATGTCTTTGTCATCACCCTGTTGGGAATTGTCAACTACATGACGTACTGGGAATACAAATGGTTCCTTTGGGCGGCACTGGGATGGGGGATCGGACTCTTTTTCCACGCCCTCCATACCTTTAACCTGAACCCTTTTTTCTCAAGGGACTGGGAAGAGCGCAAGATCCGGGAGTTGATGGAAGAAGAGGAGCGCAATCCAAGGCGGTGGGAGTAAACCTTTTTTTGGCTCCTGCCTGGTCGGACAAGCCAGCCGGTTAATTGAATGAATTATGGAATCACAAGATGAAAAGCTTAAAAGGGCAAAGAAACGCGTGGAGGAGATCAAGGGGTTCTACATCCACCTGAGCGTATTTGTTTTTATTAATTTAATGCTCCTGATCGTTCAGAACATCCGGATATTCTACGACGGCCGGGCACTGTTTCAATGGTACAGCCTGTATACCCCGTTGTTTTGGGGAATCGGACTGGCCTTCCACGGTGCCAAGGTATTTGGCTGGCTCCCGTTCTTCGGCAAAAAATGGGAGGACGAGCAAATACGGAAATATATGGAGAAGGACCGGAAGGAATCCGAGAAGTACAAATAATCAGGATATTACGCCGGTATTATTCAAAATAACAAAACCAACCGCTTTTGAAAGCCATCATTATAGAAGACGAAAAGCCTGCGGCACGACGACTTTCCCGCATGCTGGAAAACCACGGGGTAACTGCCGCGGTCCTGCTCCATTCTGTGGAAGAGGCCATCGACTGGTTCCGGGACCACGCCAATCCGGACCTGATATTCCTGGACATCCAGCTTTCTGACGGGCTTTCCTTCGAGATTTTCGATGCGGTGGAGGTGCAATCCCCCATCATCTTTACCACTGCCTACGACGAATACGCCCTGCAGGCCTTCAAGCTGAACAGCATTGACTACCTGCTCAAACCCATCGACGAGGAGGAACTGGCAGCTTCCCTGAAAAAGTTCCGGGAGCGGACGGCGGCCAATGTACCCCTACAGGTCGATTTCGAAGACATCCGAAAGCTACTGGTCAACCCATTGGAACGGGAGTATAAAAAGCGTTTTACCGCCCGGGTGGGGCAGCACTTAAAAATCCTCCAGGCGGACGAGATTGAATGTTTCCTCTCGGAGAACAAGGGGACCTATGCGGCCACATCCGAAGGCCGGACGTACTTGCTCGACACGACCCTGGAGCAATTGGAGGACGAATTGGAGCCGTCGAAATTTTTCCGGGTAAGAGATCGGAAGAGCGTCGTGTAGGG
>CAXQQM010000246.1:0-15459 GCA_964226055.1 Robiginitalea sp.
TATGCGCTTGGAGGCGCGGGGATCGCCATTTTGATTGTCGCCATCCTGCAGTTTGTCTTCAGCCGGACTACCACCGACCCGATACATCCGCAAAAGGTCAGCCAACTGGTCACCTCGGGAATCTATAACTATACCCGGAACCCGATGTACCTGGCCATGCTGCTTTTTTTGCTCGCCTGGGGGCTGAAACTGGGCAATGCATTCAATACGCTGCTTGCGGCCGGGTTCGTGGCCTATATGAACCGCTTTCAGATTATCCCGGAGGAGCGGGTATTGCTGAACCGTTTCGGTGCCTCCTACAGGCAGTATTGCAAACTGGTCCGTCGGTGGTTTTGAATATCAATTTAAAGACTTATAATTAAAAATATTAGCATATAAAGTTATAATATCATATATTAGCAAAAAAACTAATAAAATGATTGCCGTCCTCACAGGTGACATCATCAATTCCGCCCAAACCCCGGTTCCCGAATGGCTGCCTGCACTCAAGTCGCTGATGGGCGAGTGGGGTGGGAGCCCGGGGGATTGGGAAATCTACCGGGGAGATGAATTGCAGCTTCGCCTGCCCCCGAACGAAGCCCTTCGGGCCGCCGTTTGCCTGAAAGCCCTGATGCGGTCCCGGGAAGACATGGATATCCGGCTGGCCATCGGGATTGGGATGGAAACCTATCGGGGCCAGCGCGTGAGCGAATCGAATGGGGAAGCCTACCAGCGATCCGGGCGGGCCTTTGAAAATTTAAATAGGGAAAAAACGCGCTTAAAGGTTTCGGGAGGGGTCCCGGCGGCAGACAAAAGCCTCAACCTGATGCTCCGGCTCGGTTTGCAGTTTATGGACAGCTGGAGCCGGGTCTCTGCCGAAACTGTTAGCCTGGCCCTTGCTTTTCCGGAGGCCAGCCAGGAGACGCTGGCCCGGCAGCTCGATATCCGCCAGTCGGCGGTAAGCCAGCGGCAGACCCGTGCCCGCCTCGACCTGGTCATGGAGTTGCTGGATTACTACAGAGAGGATTACCTAAAACAGATCGGATGCTTTTCATAAAGTTGCTCCTCGCCCATATGCTGGGCGACTTCCTTTTGCAGCCCGGCCGGGCGCTGAGACACAAACAGGCCCGCAAGGCCGGTTCCTGGTTCTTTTACCTCCACGGTTTGGTGCATTTTTCCCTGACCCTGCTCCTTGTATGGGATTGGGCGTTCTGGAAGGAGGCCCTGGTCATTGCGGCTTCCCACCTGGTCATTGACGCCTTCAAACTCTATACCGCACACTGGTACCGACGGGACAGCATACCGTTCTTCCTGGATCAGCTCGCTCACGTACTCGTGCTATTTGTCGTGGCAACCTTTCCCGATACGGCAGGGGAAGTGGCCCGGCTGGCTACGGGTATCAACTGGCCCGTCCTGGCCGGTTTGTTCTTCGTCACCTACCCGGCCGCCTTCCTCACCGCCAAACTCCTCGAAGGGTTGGGCGAACAAATTCCGATGGACCACAAATCCCTGCCGCGGGCGGGGATGTATATCGGGATCCTGGAACGACTTTTTGTCTTTGCCTTTATCCTGTTGGGGCGCTGGGAGGCCATCGGGTTGCTCATCGCGGCCAAATCCGTCTTTCGGTTCAACGACCTGAAGGAGTTCAACAACCGCCGCTGGACGGAATACATCCTGATCGGGACGCTACTTAGTTTCGGCATGGCCATTGCTGCCGGCCTATTGGTCCTCCCCGGTCTACGGGGCTGAAGAATATAACATCCCGGCACGGCTTTGTAGCGCCCGTTTCATTTTGGGTGTGGTATTGAGGGGTTGCGGCAATTTCTTTTTATCTTCACCGCCTTAAACATTTAATGGTACGTGAGCCGGAAATTCGTCTTCGATTTTGACAGTACGCTAACCCGGGTGGAGGCCCTGGATGTCCTGGCGGAAATTACCCTGGAAGGTCGGGAAGACCGGGATGCCATCATCCGGGAAATCCAACAGATCACCAACCTGGGCATCGACGGGGACATCTCCTTTACGGAATCCCTGGAGCGGCGCATCCGGTTGCTCGGGGCGCATCGCAAGGACCTGGAACCCCTGATCGGGTTGCTGCGGGAGAAAATTTCTAAGTCCATTGCCACCAACAGGGAATTTTTTGAGAAATACGCAGAGGACATCTATGTGATCTCCTGCGGCTTCAAGGAATTTATCGACCCCATTGTCCGGGAATACAACATTCCGGAAGATCGCGTTTTTGCAAACACCTTTGAGTTTGACGAGCATGGGCGCATTACCGGATTTGACACGGCCAACGTACTGGCATCCCACAACGGGAAGATCGAATGCCTGCGGGCACTCGACCTGGAAGGGGAGGTACAGGTAATCGGCGACGGCTACAGCGACTACGTGATGCGCGAGGCCGGGATCGCCCATAAATTCTTTGCCTATACCGAAAATGTCCACCGCGAAAAGGCTGCCCGAAACGCGGACCATATCGCACCGAACCTTGATGAATTTTTATTTGTAAACGATTTGCCACGCAATTTATCCTACCCCAAGAACCGGATCAAGATCCTCCTGCTGGAGAATGTCCACCCGGCAGCTTTTAAAAACCTCTCCGAAGACGGGTTTTCCGTCGAATTGGTCAAGCACAGCCTCCCGGAGGAGGAGCTGATCGAGAAAATCAAGGGTGTCCATGTGTTGGGTATCCGGTCCAAGACGCAGGTTACCAGGAAAGTCCTGGATGCCGCAGACAAGCTCCTGATCGTTGGGGCCTTTTGTATCGGGACCACACAGATTGAACTCGAGTACGCCCGTCAGAAAGGGGTGGTGGTCTTCAACGCCCCGTACAGCAACACGCGATCTGTTGTGGAACTCGCAATCGGGGAGATCATCGTCTTGATGCGGAGTATTTTTCCCCGGAGCACGGAAATCCACAACGGGGAATGGCATAAAACAGCGGCGAATGCGCGGGAAATACGGGGGAAGAACCTGGGAATCGTCGGTTACGGGAATATCGGAAAGCAACTTTCCGTATTGGCTGAGGCCATGGGCATGCGCGTGTACTATTACGACGTGGATGAACAACTCGCCCTGGGCAATGCCGTGAAATGCGATACGCTGGAAGACCTGCTCGGCGTCTCCGACGTGGTCACCCTGCACATCGACGACAACCCGGCCAACCGGAATTTCATCGGGGAACGGGAGCTCGCCCAGATGCGGACGGGGGCCTACCTGATCAACCTGTCCCGGGGCTTTGTGGTGGATATCCCGGCCCTGGTCGGGGCCCTGAAATCCGGGAAGCTCGCCGGCGCTGCCATCGACGTGTACCCGGAGGAACCCGCCAGCAACGGCCCGTTTGAAACCGAACTGAGAAACCTGGAAAACGTCATCCTCACCCCCCATATTGGCGGGAGCACGGAGGAGGCACAGCGGGATATTGCCGATTTCGTGCCCAACAAGATCATGGACTATATCAATTCAGGCAGTACGGTGGACGCGGTGAATTTCCCGAATATCCGACTGCCGAAACAACAGAATGCGCACCGCTTCCTGCACATCCACAAGAATGTCCCGGGGATCATGGCCCATATCAACAACGTACTGGCGTCCTACGACATGAATATCATCGGCCAGTACCTTTCGACCCACCCGGAGGTGGGCTATGTGATCACCGACCTGGATAAGGAGTACAACAAAGAAGTGATCAAGGAACTCAAGGGCATAGAGCACACGATAAAGTTCCGGGTGCTCTACTAAACGTCTGCCTCCCGGGGGGCTGCACGCCCCACCAGCAGGAATATCTCATGCCGCGCCTCCCGGGTACTTCCCGGCTTCCAGATGGCGGCCAGTTGATCCATCCACTCGGGTACCGGGTCCTTATCCGCGCGCAGCAGGTGACGGGTAGCCGACCAGGAATACAGGTACCCGGCGATGTCCTCCAGGGCAACTTCCCGGCGAATGGTATACGGTCCGGGCATCTCGATTTCTTGCCAGGGAAAGGGCAGGTTGGAGTATGAAGCTTCCACGTAACGTCGTTCGGGCTCCCAGTAGGGGCCCACAACCTGCCGGTAAAACCGATCGAGCCAGGCGTCGGTTTCCGGGTCGGTCTTGAGTAAACCGTATCCCCAGACAGCCAGCACACCTCCCGGTTTGAGCAACCGTCGCGCTTCCTTGTGGAATGCCGGGATGTCGAACCAATGGATGGCCTGGGCCACGCAGATCAGGTCAAACGCCCCTTCCCCGAATTCGGTTGCCTCCGCCCGTTGCCGGCTGTAGGCTATGTTCGGGGCCGAAGGTGCCCGTTGCAATTGTTCCCCGCTGATGTCGATGGCGTCCACCTGGTCGAAATAAGCAGACAGGGCGCGGGCTACCTGCCCGTTGCCGGTGGCGCAATCCAGCGCCCGTTGCCTGACGGGAACCAGGCCGGCGATATCTTCCAATAATTTTGATGGGTAGGAGGGCCGGAAACGCCGGTAGTCTGCGGCCTGTTCTGAAAACAAATCCTTCGGTGGCTTCATGTCTGTAGCTATTGAGCCGGTTGCGCCCTGGTGGTATTCCCCTGTTTGTCCATTGGCCTGGGCGGAGGTAAATTCCCGTTAGTCGTTGTGGTAGGGATCCCCGCGCAGGATGGAAAAACCCCGGTAGAGTTGTTCCACGGCCAGGAGCCGGACCACCTGGTGGTTGAAGGTCATCTTCGACAGGCTCACGACCTTGTCCGCCCGCTCCCGCAGGCTCTGGTCAAAGCCGTAGGCCCCGCCGATGACCAATACGAGCCTTTTCGGCCCGGCATTCATACATTTCTGCAACTGTCCGGCGAATCCCCGGGAGGAATACTCCCGCCCCTTTTCATCGAGGAGCCACAGGGTATCCTGGGGTTGTAGCGCCCGGAGGATGGCTTCCGCCTCTTTCTCCCTCAGCCACCCGGGTTCGGCCTTTCCTTTGGCGCGAATATCCGGGACGATCCTGATTTCAAATGGGATGTACCGGTTAAGTCGCCGTTCAAAGTCCGTAATGAGGACCTCCAGGGGGCCGGTATCCGTTTTTCCGACAGCGAGCAGGATCAACTTCATCCGATAAAAATACGGTATGCGGGGCAATTGGGGAAATCCCCCGGCCCACAGTGCAACAGCCGACCGATTCGGCCCGATTGACCCGGGTCTTCCCCGAACATTTTGTTACATTAGCGATAGAAATAAAACCTATGATTTCAGCCGAAAAATTCCAGCAGGAAATAGACCGGATCATCGAAATGTCCCTGCGGGAAGACATTGGCGACGGGGACCACAGTTCCCTGGCCTGTATCCCGGAATCGGCGGTGGGACGTGCCCACTTGCTGGTCAAGGACCGCGGCATCCTGGCCGGTGTGGACCTGGCGAGACAGGTTTTCCAGGCGGTAGACCCCGACCTGGAAATGGAGGTCTTATTGCCGGACGGGAGCAGTGTGGGCCATGGGGACACGGCGTTTTACGTGGCAGGGTCCTCCCAGAGCATCCTCCGCGCCGAGAGGCTGGTGCTCAACGCCATGCAGCGAATGAGTGCTATTGCCACCAAAACACGCAGGTATGTGAACCTGCTGGAAGGGACTGGCACACAAATCCTGGATACCCGGAAGACCACGCCGGGCATCCGCGCCCTGGAGAAATGGGCTGTCCGAATCGGGGGCGGCACGAATCACCGCTTTGCCCTTTACGATATGATCATGCTGAAAGACAATCATATAGACTTTGCTGGTGGTATCCGGGAGGCCATTCAAAAAACCGGGGAATACCTGGAGCGCACAGGTCGCAACCTGAAGATCATCGTCGAAGCCCGGAACCTGGAAGAAGTGGATGAAATACTCGCCTGCCAGGGCATCCACCGAATCCTTTTGGATAACCTCAATTACGCAGATACCCGGGAAGCCGTCAGGCGGATCGGGGACCGTTGCGAAACAGAATCCTCCGGGGGGATCGATGAGAAAACACTGCGGGCCTTTGCAGAATGCGGGGTGGATTATATATCCTCAGGCGCCCTCACGCATTCGGTGCACAACATGGACATGAGCCTTAAAGCGGTTTAGATGGGGCAAAATTTCATCGAAAAACTCGAGCGCACACCCGTTATCCGCTGGGTGATATTCGCCTTGAAACGGGTACAGCTCAGGGCATTCGAAGGCCTTTCCCTCTTCGATCTGATCGTTATGTACGCCCGAGGTATCGTACGCGGGGCACTTTCCACCCGCGCCAGCGCCATCGCCTTCAGCCTGTTTTTGGCTATTTTTCCCCTGTTGATCTTCCTGGTTACCCTGATCCCATTTGTCATCCCCCTGGTCAGCGTGGGCAACAGCAATTTCGACGCCCAGTTCCTGAGCTTCCTCGAAGCTTTCCTTCCCCAGGCCACCGGGGAGTATTTCACGGAGGTCTACCAGCAAATCCGCGACCAGAAACAGGGCGGGCTTGTATCCTCGGCCTTCCTGATTTCCATCCTGCTGATGGCCAACGGGGTGAATGCTATATTCGGGGGGTTCGAAAACAGTTACCACATCGAACTCACTCGGAATTTTTTCAAGCAATACGCCTATGCGCTGTTTGTGGGGCTGATCCTCTCGGTCCTGCTGATTGTCGGGGCGGTATTTTACGTTTATTTTGAATTTTATATCCTGGGTTACCTCACCGAGTTCACGGCCAGGAACAGCGGTGTAGTCCTGGACGAGGGGGAAATCCTCGGGGTCCGGGTAGGCAAGGTGTTGTTCTTTATCCTGCTGACCTACCTCACCACCGCCATCCTGTATTACTTTGGAACGACTGAAGGGAAGAAGGCCAAATTTTTCTCCTACGGGGCCCTGATGACCACCTTGCTCATCCTGCTGACTTCCTACCTTTTTGGCTTTTACATCGACCACTTTGCCAGGTACAACGAGCTCTACGGGGCACTGAGCGGCCTGTTGATTTTGATGATCTATATCTGGTTGAACTCCAATATCCTCCTGCTCGGTTTTGAACTCAATGCCACGCTGAATTTCATGCGTAAAAGTTTCCCCCGAGATGAATGATGCGGGGACCGGAGCGGATGCCAGGCCCGGAGACGGCGGCCCTGAAAATCCATCGGGAGCACGCTTTGTGGAGGTGCTCCTCCCGATGCCGCTGGAACGTAATTTTACCTATGCCCTGGGAGATATCCCGGCGGGGACGCTCCGTCCCGGGACGCGGGTGGCGGTGCCCTTCGGGAAATCCAAATTGTATACGGGCCTGGTGGTGGGCTTCCGCGACCGGGCGCCTGAGGCGTATCAGGCCAAGGAAGTCTACCGGGTTCTCGATGAGCAGCCGCTGGTCACGGAGTTGCAGCTCCGGCACTGGCAGTGGATCGCCGATTACTACATGTGTACCCCCGGCGAGGTGTTCCGTACCGCCGTGCCTTCGGTTTTCCTTTTGCAAAGCGAAACGCGGGTCATGCTGCGGGAAGGGGCGGAACCCGACGAAAAGGATTTGGACGATACCGAATTTCTGATCCTGGAGGCGTTGCAGCACCAGCCAGTACTCTCTGTGGGCGAAATTAGCGATATCGTTGACCGCAAATCGGTTTTGCCCATCCTCCACCGGATGATCGACCGGGGATTACTGGTTCTACAGGAAAAGCTTCAGCAGGGATACAAACCCCTCCAGGCCCGTTTTATCCGGTTGCACCCGGAATACGAGGACCAGGCGGCCCTTGCGGAGTTGATGGACTCCATGGGGCGGGCCCCGAAACAATCGGAACTCCTCCTGCATTTATTCCAATTGCGGCAGGGAACCGACAAACCCATCCGCAGTAAAGCACTGCAGGAACAGTCCGGATCTTCCCGGGCAATCCTCAAGGCGCTGATCGACAAGGGCATCCTGGAAGAATACTTCCTGGAAGAAGATCGGATCACCTACACGGGCGACCGGCCGGAAGCCGCGCCCCCGGAGTTGAACGCCATTCAGGAGGAGGCCCTCCGGGCCATTCGCAGCGGCTTTGAAACGGATCGGCCGGTCCTCCTCCACGGGGTCACCTCCTCCGGGAAGACCGAGGTGTACCTCCGCCTGATCCTGGATATGGTCGCGGCCGGCCGCCAGGTGCTGTACCTGGTCCCCGAAATCGCCATTACGGAACAACTCGTCCGAAGGTTACAGCGGGTCCTGGGCCAGCGGGTGGCGGTTTTCCATTCCCGCCACAGTATGCAGGAGCGGGCCGAACTCTGGTACCACGTCCGGGCCGGGGAGGAAAAGGCCTCGGTGATTTTAGGTGCCCGCTCGGCGCTCTTCCTGCCCTTCGCAGACCTGGGCCTCATCGTAGTGGATGAGGAGCACGAGAACACCTATAAGCAATTCGATCCTGCACCCCGCTACCACGCCCGGGATGCCGCTATTGTGCTGGCGGGTTTAACCGGGTCCCGGGTGGTCCTGGGTTCGGCCACCCCGAGTATAGAGAGCTTTCACAACGCCCGGTCGGGTAAATACGCCTATGCCCGACTGGACCGGCGGTTCGGCGATGTACTGCTGCCGGAAATGGAATTGGTGGACCTCGCGGGGCAGTTCCGGAAAAAAAAGATGCAGGGACATTTTTCGGAGCGGTTGCGCGAGGAGATAGAGGGGGCCCTGGAGCAGGGGGGACAGGTGATCCTGTTCCAGAACCGCAGGGGATTTGCGCCCATTGTGGAATGTTCGAGTTGCGGGCATGCCCCCCAGTGCCGGAATTGCGATGTCAGCCTGACCTACCACCGGCATCGCAAGGAGCTTCGGTGCCATTACTGCGGTTTCCACCGACCCCTGGAAAACACTTGCGAAGCCTGTGGAAACCCGACCCTGGATACCAAGGGGTTCGGCACCGAACAGGTGGAGTCGGAACTGGCGGAATTCTTCCCCAAGGCCCGGACTGCACGGATGGACCTGGACACCACCCGTGGCAAGCACGCCTACGGTCGGATTATCCAGGCCTTTGAAGCGCGGGAAACCGACATTTTGGTCGGGACGCAAATGCTGACCAAGGGGCTCGACTTCCGGAATGTGGCGCTGGTGGGTATCATGAATGCGGACTCCCTTTTGAACTTTCCGCATTTCCGGGCGCACGAACGTTGCTTCCAGCTATTGACGCAGGTTGCGGGGCGCGCGGGGCGCACACGGGAACGGGGCCGGGTGCTCATCCAGACCTACAACCCCAACCACCAGATCCTGCAACAGGTTGCCTCCGGGGCTTATGACGCCATGTATGCTGAACAGGTTTACGAGCGGGAGCAGTTTGGCTACCCGCCGGCCCTCAGGATCATCCGGATCACCTTCCGGCACCGTGAGTACAATCGGGTAGGCGAGGGGGCCGCCTGGTTTGCCCGGTCCATGCGGATGCACTTCGGCAAGGACGTCCTGGGGCCGGAATTCCCTCCGGTTGCGCGGATCCGCAACCAGTACCATAAAAACATCCTATTGAAGATCCGGCCGGGGAGCGGGCTGGCCCAAACGAAAAATAGCATTAAAAGAATCGAATCGTCTTTTAATGCTATTTCGCAATTCCGAAGTATACGTGTGATCTATAACGTCGACTACATTTAGTTAAACATTGCTCAAGGCTTCCGCGAGTTCCGTCTTCTTGTTACGGCTCAGCGGGATCGAGCGTCCGCTTACTTCCAAGTTTTTGCTGTTGAACTTTTCGATTTTCTCCAGGTTGACAATATAGGATTTGTGGATCCTCAGGAATTTGTCTTCCGGCAACTGTTTCTCAAAAGCCTTCATCGTCGACAGGATCACGATGTTCGCCTCGTCGGTAACCAGTTTGATATAGTCGCCCAGGGCTTCGATCCACTTGATGTCGTTGAGGATGACCTTGCGTTTCTTGAGGTTGCTTTTCACGAAGATATGCTCCTCGTCCTCATTCACCTTGTGCATCTGCTCGTATTTGGACACCGCGCGTTTTACGGAGGCGTCAAACCGGGCCATGGTGATCGGTTTGTGCAGGTAATCGGTAACGTCGTAATCAAACGCCTTGAGGGCGTAATCCGGTTTCCCGGTGATCAGGATGACCTGGGGTGGATTTTCCAGTGATTCCAACAGGTCGAAACCGTTGATGATGGGCATTTCCACATCCAGGAAAATCAGGTCAATTTCATTGTTTTTGATGCCGTTTTTGGCTTCAATAGCATTGCTGTACTCAGCAACCAAGGCTAAATTCGGATGATTATTCACCAATTTCGCAACCGCCATTCGTTGCATTGATGAATCATCAACCACAATACTCCTTAATTTCATAAATGGTTGATTTGTGGGGTTCAATCATCTACAAAGTACTTAAAAATCAGCGGTGTCCACAACAAAAGTTGTAAACATGGTGTGAATTATTGTACGGTTTGCAGACGACCTTCAGTCATTTGATTTGGGTTCAGGTTAAGCTCTAATTTTTAATCCTTCCTAGCTATAACGATCTTTTTTTGGATTTCTTGTAAATAGGCCAAAGAATTCTTACTTTTGCGCACCTTAAAATAATCTCATAATATGAACCATTACGAAACTGTTTTCATTTTAAATCCCGTTCTATCTGATACGCAGATAGAGGAAACAGTTAAGAAATTTGAAAATTTCTTGACCAAGAATGGTGCCAAGATGGTCTCCAAGGAAGATTGGGGACTCAAGAAACTGGCCTATCCCATTCAGCACAAAAAGAGCGGATTTTACCATCTGTTCGAGTTCACGGCTCCCGGCGAGGTCATTGGCCCGTACGAACAGGAGTTTAAAAGGGATGAGCGCATCATGCGCTTCCTCACCGTGAAGTTGGACAAACACGCCGTCGCATGGGCGGAAAAACGCCGTAACAAATTAAAAGCTAAAGCCTAAGGATATGGCCACACTGCAACAACAGGCAAAAGGAAAAAAAGACGGGGAGATCCGGTATCTGACCCCGCTGAACATCGAGACCAGCAAAGAGAAGAAGTATTGCCGCTTCAAGAAATCCGGTATCAAGTATATCGATTACAAGGATCCTGATTTCCTGATGAAGCTGGTGAACGAGCAGGGCAAGATCCTGCCGCGCCGGCTGACGGGTACCTCCCTGAAATACCAGCGGAAAGTAGCCCAGGCGATTAAGCGTTCGCGCCACCTGGCGCTGATGCCGTATGTTGGTGATTTATTAAAGTAAACGGAAGGAATCATGGAATTGATACTCAAGAAAGACGTAGAGAACCTCGGGTTCAAAGACGACCTCGTATCCGTCAAGAACGGCTATGGCCGGAACTACCTGATTCCCCAGGGTATGGCTGTATTGGCCACCCCTTCTGCCAAGAAGGTGCTCGCGGAGGACCTGCGCCAGCGGGCCCACAAGGAGAAGCAGGCAATCGATGCGGCCGAGAAGACCGCCGAAGCCCTGAAGGCCCTGGAAATTAAGATTCCCGCCAAGGTAGGGGAAGCGGACAAACTGTTTGGTTCCGTTACCAACGCCGACCTGGCGGCTGCCCTGGAGAAAGAGGGACACGCTATCGAGAAGAAGTATATCAGCATCAAAGGAGGCGCTATCAAACGCGCCGGGCCCTACGAGGCGGAAATCCGGCTGCACCGCGAGGTACAGATGGAGTTTGCCTTTGAGGTGGTGGCTGAACAAAACTAAGCCCGACCGGCGAATAGATAAGAGTCCACCCTGGCCATCAGGGTGGGCTTTTTTTGTAAACCGAATTGCGGAAGATGAAATACGAAAGGCTCACGCGCGAACAACTGGAGGAACTCCACCCGGAATTCATCAATTTCCTGGCCACGCAATCCATTACGGCGGAGGAATGGGACCGGATCAAACGGGAAACGCCCCGGGTAGCCGAAGACGAAATCGATGTCTTCAGCGACCTGGTCTGGGAAGGCGTCCTGTCCCGGGTAGAATACCTGGAACAGATCGAGGCGCAGCAGATGCACCTGTTCCACATGACAAAGCGAGAGATGAAACTGATCTCCGTCCGGGTAATGAACCCGGAAATCGACCTCAGGACGCAGGAAGGGTTTGGCTGGTTCAAGAAAAACTGGCAGTCCGATTTTGTGGAGTACCTCACGGCGGCCAAGGCGTATTCGGACGATCCGAATGCGGATAAATTCGAATTGGTTCGTAAAGGGGCGACCATTACCAAGGGCGACCTGTACCGATGGTTTGACCAGGTGATTGAAAACTAACGGCAAGCGCCTTAAAAACTAACTTCCCCAGGGACTGGCACCCTCCTGTCTTTCCGCTATATTTGCATGAGCCTGTGTCCGAATGAGCCGGGCTCCAAGTGAAACCACACGAATTCTAGCCGCCTTATGGCACGAAAACCATCCATCCCCAAGGGCACCCGGGATTTCGGACCCGCCGAAGTTGCGAGGCGCAACCATATCATCGGGGCCATCCGCGAACAGTTTGAGCGGTTCGGCTTCCAACCGATAGAAACCCCGTCCTTCGAGAATTACGACACCCTTATGGGTAAATACGGGGAGGAAGGCGACCGGTTGATATTCAAAATCCTGAATTCCGGGGATTTTTTGAAAAAGGCGGACCCGTCTGCCTTGCAAGAAAAAGACTCTGCCCGGTTGACCCCTCAAATATCCGAAAAAGCCCTTCGGTACGACCTGACCGTGCCCTTTGCGCGCTACGTGGTCATGCACCAGAATGAAATTGACTTTCCGTTCAAACGCTACCAGATACAACCCGTCTGGCGCGCCGACCGCCCGCAGAGGGGGAGGTTTCGGGAGTTCTACCAGTGCGATGCGGACGTGGTGGGGGCAACCGGGCTGATCCAGGAGGCGGAGCTGATCCAGCTTTACGACCGGGTTTTTACCTCCCTGGGCTTGCACGGGGTGACCATCAAACTGAACCACCGCAAGGTGTTGTCCGGTATTGCCGAAGTTATCGGGGCTGCCGACCGGCTGACGGACTTTACCGTAGCCCTGGACAAACTCGACAAGATCGGGAGGGAAAAGGTGGAAGCCGAGATGGAGGAAAAAGGGATTTCCCGGGAGGCCATCCGCAAAGCGGCTCCCCTGTTCGACCTGAGTGGGGAGGCTTCCGGACAACTGGCCGCACTGCGCGGGTTGCTCGCCGAATCGCCGACCGGACTGCAGGGCGTGGAGGAATTGGAAGAATTGCTGGATTTGACCCGGCAGATGGGATTGGAAGCGGGCACCTGTGTGCTCGATGTCACCCTGGCCCGCGGCCTGAATTATTACACCGGGACCATCTTTGAGGTGGCAGCCCCGGAAACGGTACAAATGGGGTCCATTGGAGGGGGCGGCCGCTACGACGACCTGACGGGCATCTTTGGCCTCAGGGATGTCAGCGGGGTTGGGATTTCCTTTGGTCTGGACCGGATCTACCTGGTGATGGAGGAGCTTGGGTTGTTCCCGGAAACCCTGGACCGCGCCCTGGATGTGTTCTGTATCAATTTTGGCCCGGAAGAGGCGCGGGCAGCGCTTCGGTTGGTCATGCGTCTGCGTTCCCGCGGGATCCGGGCAGACCTCTATCCTAATGATGCCAAGGTGGGCAAGCAATTCAAATACGCGGATAAACGGGATGTCCCCTTCGTCGTCCTGATCGGGGACGAGGAGTTGCGTAAAGGGGAATTTACCGTTCGGGACATGCGTGACGGAGGACAGCAATCCTATCAGATGGAGGCATGGGAAGAATTTGCCGACGCGCTCCCCGGATAACAGTGGCCGCCTTTTACCGCTTCAGCCTTTTTTTGACCTCTTTGACGATCCGGGAATAATAGCCTGCACCGTGCGGCACGTATGCCCCTGGCCTGGCCAGGCCCCAGGCCTCTTCGGCAAATTGGAGTAGCGGGCAGAGTTTGAGCTCCGCCACCTCGGATTGCTGGGGGGTAAGTGCCCCGAAGGGCTGCCGGAGCCGGCAGAGGTAGACATGCCGGAACTCCCGGTCCCGGATTCCTCCGGGGTGGTCCCGGGAATCCCTAACCGTGGTAATCGGTATGAGCTCGTCCGAAGATACCTCCAGGCCGATCTCTTCGCGTACCTCCCGCACAGCCCCTTCCAGGGGGCTTTCCCCGGCGCCTAGATGCCCGGCTACGGAAACGTCCCAGAGGCCCGGGTCGGTAGCCTTGTCCTCCGCGCGACGCTGCAGCAAGACGCGCCCGTCCGAGGTATAGAACCACACATGGACGGTGGGGTGGTACCAGCCTTCCCGATGGGCCTCCGACTTCATGGCCGTTTTCCCGGTGGGGTTGCCGTCCGCATCCCAGATGTCTATCCGCTCGTCCACCGTGTCCCCAGGTTGGTTAGTCGAAATAGCTGAACGTTTCCCCTTCCTCGATGGTGAGAAGCGTTTCGTAAATGAGCCGGATGACATTTGCCACGTCTTCCTTTTGCACCATTTCCACAGTGGTGTGCATATACCTCAATGGCAGGGAAATCAGGGCGGAGGCCACCCCCCCGTTGCTGTAGGCAAAGGCGTCTGTATCTGTGCCGGTCTGACGGGAAGCCGCCAGGCGCTGGAACGGGATGTCGTGTTTCTGTGCGGTTTGCAGGATGCGTTCCCGCAGCTTGTTCTGAACAGCCGGGGCGTAGGAGATCACCGGTCCTGCACCGATTTCCGTATGTCCTTCTTTTTTCTTGTCGATCATCGGGGTGGTCGTGTCGTGGCAGACATCCGTGATAATCGCGGCATTCGGTTTGATCCGTTGGGTGATCATCTCGGCCCCCCGCAACCCGATTTCCTCCTGGACCGAATTCGTCACATAGAGTCCAAAGGGGAGTTTCTTGCCATTCTCCTTCAGCAGACGGGCTACCTGGGCAATCATAAACCCTCCGGCCCGGTTGTCGATGGCCCGGCAGACAAACTTGTTCCCGGCCAATACCTTGAAATTGTCCGGGTAGGTAATCACGCAGCCCACATGGACCCCCATCTTTTCGACCTCCTCTTTATCCTTGGCCCCGATGTCGATAAAGATATTCTCAAGCTTGGGCGGCTCCTCTTTGGACTTGTCGCGGGTATGGATGGCGGGCCAGCCGAATATACCCTTGACAATGCCGTTGGCCGTGTGGATATTCACCCATTTGGACGGGGCGATCTGGTGGTCGCTGCCCCCGTTGCGGATGACGTAGATCAGGCCGTTGTCGGTGATGTAGTTTACATACCAGGAAATCTCATCGCTGTGCCCTTCGATAACCACCTTGTAGGGGGCATCCGGGTTGATGACCCCAACAGCTGTCCCGTAGGTGTCCGTGATAAAGGTATCCACATAGGGTTTCAAATAGGACATCCAAATTTTCTGGCCTTCCCACTCATAGCCGGTAGGGGAGGCGTTGTTCAGGTATTTTTCAAAAAACTCCAGGGATTCCGGAGTGAGGATGCTGTCTGCGTTCATGTAGCTTTGTTTGCTGCAAACTTAGCAATATTCACTTTTATTTAATACTTCCAGCCTGGCTTTATCGTTACTTTTGGCAAGGCCTTTGATTGATGACACCTATGCGTTTTTCCCATACAATCTTATTGGTAACCTTACTGTCTTTCCTGTTGCCGGCAGGGCTTATCGGGCAGGTGCCC
>CAXQQM010000247.1:0-9804 GCA_964226055.1 Robiginitalea sp.
AAAAAAATCCGGATATTTTTGAACTGATCCGCGGGAAATGCAACCTCCTCCAGGCTCTCCCCGGACAGCTGGGGTTGCTTACCACCAATTTGCCCAGCGGTTACCACCGGGACCTGCAACTGACCAAGGACCTCCTGCTCCCGGCTGTTGAAAACCTGAAGTCCTGCCTGGAAATGGCCCATACCAGCCTGGGGGAAATACGGGTCCGGAAAGACATCCTGGACGACCCGAAATACGACTACCTCTACAGCGTAGACACCCTGAACCAGCGCGTCCTGGAGGGCGTCCCCTTCCGGGATGCCTACCGGGATATGGCAGCCGCCATTGCAGACGGTTCCTTCTCACCCGTAAAAGGAGCGGCCCATACACATGCGGGCAGCCTGGGGAACCTCTGCCTGGACCGGATAGCCGAAAAAATGGCGCGCGCCTGGGCGGACCCGGCCTGATTCCCATCGATACCGGGCGAAATTCTTTCAATACCAACCGCCTGAGCGGCGGGGACTTCCTATATTGCAGGCATACACGAAAACGTATAACAACTAAAAACTGAAAAAAATGAAACGCATACTTTATATGCTGGTACTTCTGGTAGCTATTTCGGCCTGGAGTTGCCGCGACACCAAAAAAGCCGATGACATGGAGGACAACATGGAGCAAATGGCTGATGATGCCGAGGACACCATGGAAGAAGCCGGCGAAGAAATTGAAGAGGGCGCCGAGCGCGTTGGAGAAGAAGTGGAAGGCGCCGCAGAGGACGCCGAAGATGCAATCGAAGACGCTACAGACGACAATTAATCAGCGCTCCTGAACAAAGAATCAGCCCGGGTATCCCCCGGGCTTTTTTATTGAATCATCCGCAGGTTGATCACTTCCTGTTCGGTCAGGTGCCGCCAATGCCCCCGCGGCAGGTCTTTTTTTGTCAGGCCCGCCAGGACCACCCGGTCTAACTTTACCACCTGGTACCCGAGGTGTTCGAAAATCCGACGTACAATGCGGTTGCGCCCGCTGTGGATTTCCACGCCCACCTCCTTTTTGGAGGCCCCGTCAATATAGCTCGCCTCGTCCACTTCAATGCGTCCGTCCTCCAGCTCGAGGCCTTCCCGAAGCTTCCCCAGGTCGGCTGATTTAAATGTCTTGTCGAGTTCTACGTGGTAAATTTTCCGCACCCCGTGCTTTGGATGGGTGAGTTTCTTGGCGAGCTCCCCGTCATTGGTGAAGAGCAATAAGCCGGTGGTATTCCGGTCCAGCCGCCCTACGGGGACCAACCGGGCTTTTGAGGCACGGGAAATCAATTCCATAACTGTGCGCCGGCCTTTTTCGTCCCGGGTGGTAGTGATAAAATTCCGGGGCTTGTTCAACAGAACATATTCCTTCCTTTCCCGCTGCAGCAGCCGGCCGTCAAACCGGACTTCATCAGTGGGCTGCACCTTATAGCCCATCTCGGTGATCGTTTTCCCGTTGACCGTCACATTCCCCGCTGCTATATACGTATCCGCCTCCCTGCGGGAGCAAATCCCGGCATTGGCAATGTATTTGTTGAGGCGAATGAGGCCCGGGGTCCCCGTCCGTCGCGGGGCAGCCTTTTTGATCGGGGCATTCCCCCTGGAAAAGCTTTTTTTCCGGTAGTTGCCGCCCTGCCGGCCCGAGGCGCGGCGATCGCCGTTTCCACCCTGCCTGCCAGAGGATTTACGGCCTGAGTTACCGCCCTGCCGGCCCGAAGAACCGCCGTTTCCTTTCCTGTCGGATTTGTCCATGCTGCATTTTTTCCAAAGGTACAAAATAGGCCCCCTTCCGCAGCGGGGACTCCTTACATAATCCGGTTCAGTACGAGGTCCACATCGATGAGCAGGATGCCAAAAACCCCCGATACGATGATGAACTTCAGGATATTGTGCAGCCAGATATAGTGCTTCCGGCTATGGGATCGCCAGAGCAGGAATAAAAAGAGGATGAGCAGCAGGCTACTGGCGATAAAATAGAGATACATATACCCCACATCAAAGTAGCGGATGAGCAGGTAGGAAGGCACAAAAGTGAGCAACACCAACAGGCTGATATACCGTTTGGAAGCCACCGTGCCGTAGCGCACGGCAATGGTCCGGTAATTCTGCTCCAGGTCGCCGGCCAGGTTTTCCATGTCTTTGATGAGTTCCCGGCTCAGGATCAGCAGGAACAGGAACAACGCGTGGACAAAAATGACGGTTTCAAAATTCTTGTAGTACACGAAAACGGCAAAAAAGGGCGCGATGGCCAGCGTGGCCGAGACAAAGTTCCCGATGAAGGCAATTTTCTTCAGGCGGTGTGAATACAGCCAGATCCCGAAAATATAGGCGGCAAAGAACAGGGCAGCCCGGACGGAAACAGAGCTTCCGAGCAGGACCGCGGCAAAGTTCAGGGTAAAATACGCGTAGATCTTGACACGCTGGCTGACCAGGCGGTCGAGCATACTTTTGTGCGGCTTGTTGATAAGGTCTTTCTCGGAGTCGTAGAAGTTATTGATGATATAGCCCCCGGCGATGACCAGGGCAGAACACAACACGATGACCAGCAGGTTCCCGTCCAGGACCACCCGGCGGAGCGGCAACTCCGGTGACAGGATATATATGGCCGCCAGGTACTGCGCCAGCACGATCACCAGGATATTGTACCCTCGGACGATGGAAAAGAGACTCAGGGCCTTAACCAGGAAATAGCGTTGCTTGCGGCTGAGCATGCCGGCTGGATTAGAAGTTGTAGACCACCTCGAGGCGGTGTCCTTTCAGGGCTTTTTTGGCTTTATCCAGGTCTTCTGTAAAGCCCAGGATATAACCGCCTCCCCCGGAACCGCAAAGTTTCAGGTAGTAGGCATTTGTCTCGATCCCCTGTTTCCATAACTGGTGGAATTCTTTGGGGATCATCGGTTTGAAGTGGTCCAGGACCACGTGGGAGAGTTTTTTGATGTTTCCGAAAAGCGATTTGACATTCCCGCTGATAAAGTCTTCCACACAGGCATCCGTGTACCGGACGAACTCGTCCCGGATTACACTCCGGAAACCTTCGTGCTTCATCTTTTCCATAAATATCTGGACCATGGGGGCCGTTTCGCCCACGCTGCCGCTGTCGAGCAGGAAGACGGCACCTTTGCCCCCCGGGTTCTGGGAGGGGATGCTGGTCGATTCGATATGGTCCCTGGAATTGATCAGGATCGGCAAGCTCAGGTAGCTGTTGAGCGGGTCGAGACCGGAGGATTTTCCGTGGAAAAAGGATTCCATCCGCCCGAAAATCCCTTTGAGGTCCAGGAGTTTCTCCCGGGTCAGGTTTTCCAGGATGGTCACCTTGTTGCGGGCGTAGCGGTCGTAGATCGCGGCCACCAGTGCCCCGCTGCTCCCAACCCCATATCCCTGGGGGATGGAACTGTCAAAGTACAGGCCGGCATCCAGGTCATCCCGCAACCTGTCCAGGTCAAAATCCGTGTCCGGGAATTCCCGGCTCACGGTTTCCAGGTGGGCGGCAAACCGCCGGAGGCTTTCATTGGATTCCCTGGCCGCACCCTTCAGGGGGTCGGCTGTTTTCAGGGCTCCTTTAAAGAAATTATAGGGAATGGAAAGGCCCCTGGAGTCCTTGATAATCCCGTATTCGCCGAATAGCAGGATTTTGGAGTAAAAAAGCGGTCCTTTCATGAATTGCTGGTAACGTGATACAAAAATACGAAACTTTACCCGATTCCGGTATCGGACTTACGATCAGGCGCATTTTTTATCGGTTGCGGCCCCGGTCCCACCCGGTCGCAGATGTGCTGCCCGGATACGCAGTGCTGCAGCAATTCCTCCCGGATGTAGTCGTAAACCGGGGCGGACGAGGCCTCCGGGTAGAGGACGTGGACATTGGCCCCCGCATCCAAAGTAAAACAAACGGGGTGGCCTGTTTCCCGGCGGAAGTTCCTGATCTTTTCAAGGATTTCGAGCGTCCCGGGTTTAATCAGGATAAAGGAAGGTGTGCTGGTCAGCATCATCGCGTGGAGGGAAAGCGCCTCGGATTCCACGAGGTCAGTAAAGGCTTGCAGGTCGCCCGAGGCGAAAATGCCCCCGAGCTCCCCGAGGTGGCGTCGCGCCTGTTCAAATCGCTCAGCGGCAAAGGGGTGGCCGTCCATCAGGCCGTGCCCCACCGAACTGCTCACGGTTTTTTGCCCCTTGTCCACCAGCAATATCGTGTCGTGGTAAGTGGAAAATACTTCGTGGACCTCCCCCGGGTAGGGCAGCCCGAAGAGGTCGGAACTTCCGGGGAGCCCCTCCTGTTCCCCCCATAAAATAATCCCACCGGCAGTGCTCCGGGCCGCCGAACCGGAACCCAGGCGGGCCAGGAAGGAGGCTTTTCGCCGGGCGTACCCGGGGTCTGTCCCGGGCAGCAACTGTTCCTCCATACTCACCAGGCCCAGGGCCAGGGCGGCCATCCCGCTGGCCGAAGAGGCGATACCGCTGCTGTGGGGGAAACTGTTTTCCGTACGGATATCCAGTTGCAGTCCTTCCAGGAATGGCGCATACGGCAGGGCTCTTTCAAGGAACTGCCGGATCTTCGGTTCAAAGTCGGGGGCAGGAAAACCGTCCAGGAACACCCGGAAACGGGGACCTTTCGCCGATTGTTCCAGGGGGGAATACGCAATTCGGGTAGTGGTCCGGCACGCCTCCAGGGTAAAACTCACCGACGGGTTTGTCGGTAGCTGCCCGTCCCGCTTCCCCCAGTATTTGACCAGGGCGATGTTGCTAGGCGCCTGCCAGCCCACTTCCCCGGCAGGGAGGGGGCCTAAGGCCCCTTTACACTGGAATTCCTGGTGTACCATCGATGGATTTTTGGCAAATATAGCCCTATTTGGCCCGGAGCCGCAAGGCAAAATTTCCTACCTTGTTGAAATGCACCACGGCCGGAAGAAATACACGCGTATCCTGGCATCTCTCGGGATTTGCCTGCTGATTGGGGCGCTCGCGTCTTTTGCCACCCAGACTTCCGTGCAATCCTGGTACCCGACCCTGGCCAAACCCGCTATCACCCCGCCGAACGAATGGTTCGGGCCGGTTTGGTCCTTCCTGTATATCCTGATGGGGCTCTCCGCCGGGATGGTATGGTCCCGGGGCTTCCACCACCTGTGGGTGAAAACGGCCCTCTACCATTTCGGGATCCAGCTCCTGCTCAACGGCTCCTGGAGCCTCGTGTTTTTCGGCCTGCGCGAACCGGTATGGGCACTGGTGATCATCAGCGCCCTGGTGGTCGTGCTGCTGCTTACCATCAAATGGTTTCGCGTGGTGAGTAAAACAGCAGCCTGGTTGCTGGTCCCGTACCTGCTTTGGGTGCTATTCGCCGCTTACCTGAACCTGCGTATCGTCCAGTTGAACTGATTATGCCATCAGGAAGAATTCCCCTATTTTAGGACAAACAAACAACCTGAGCGAAACACCACCGCCTGCCATGCAGAAATATATCCTCGCCCTGGACCAGGGCACTACCAGTTGCCGCGCTATCGTATTCAACCACAAGGGGGAAATCATTTCCACCGCCCAGAAGGAATTTTCCCAGCACTTCCCGGAACCGGGTTGGGTGGAACACGACGCGGAGGAAATCTGGGCGGTCCAGTCCGGCATGGCTTCGGAGGCCCTTGCACGCCAGGGGCTCAAACCTGGCCAGATCGCGGCCATCGGCATCACCAACCAACGGGAAACCGTGGTAATCTGGGAGAAAGCCACCGGCAAACCCATCCATCCGGCCATCGTCTGGCAGGACAAGCGCACAGCGGATTACTGCGACGAACTGAAAGCTGCAGGCCATCAGGATATGGTGCGGGAGAAGACCGGCCTGGTCATCGATTCCTATTTCTCAGGGACCAAGGCACGCTGGATCCTGGACAACGTAAAAGGTGCCAGGAAACGGGCGGAGAACGGGGAATTGCTTATGGGGACGATCGACTCCTGGTTGATCTGGAACATGACCGGGGGCGAATTGCATATCACAGATGTGACCAATGCCTGCCGCACGATGCTCTTTAACATCCACACCATGGCGTGGGACCCGGAACTCACCGAATTGCTCGGGGTCCCGGAATCCCTGCTTCCCGAAGTACGCGAATCGAGCGAAAAATACGGGGTGACCGACGAATCCTTCCTCAAGGCGGGAATCCCGATTTCCGGCATTGCCGGCGACCAACAGGCCGCGCTTTTCGGGCAGATGTGTACCCGCAAGGGAATGGTGAAAAACACCTACGGCACCGGGTGTTTTATGCTGATGAACATCGGGGACACACCGATTGTCTCCAAAAACAACCTATTGACCTCGGTGGCCTGGACGCTGAACGGGAAAACCACCTATATGCTGGAGGGCAGCATATTCATTGGCGGGGCCGTGGTGCAATGGCTTCGGGACGGGTTGAAAATCATCAAAAAATCCTCGGATGTCGAAGCGCTTGCCACCAGCGTCCCGGATACGGGGGGCGTCTACCTGGTCCCGGCATTTGCCGGCCTGGGGGCACCCCACTGGAACCAGCAGGCCCGCGGGACGATTTTTGGCCTTACCCGCGGGAGTACCGATGCCCATGTGGCCCGGGCAGCCCTGGAATCGATTGCCTACCAGACCATGGATATCCTCAAAGCCATGGAAAAAGATTCGGGGATACCCATTCGGGAACTCCGGGTGGATGGGGGGGCCACCGTAAACAACCTGATGATGCAGTTCCAGGCCGATGTGCTGGATGCCGAAACGGTGCGCCCAAAAATCGTGGAGACCACCGTGATGGGCGCTGCTTTCCTAGCGGGGCTCGCCGTGGGCTACTGGGAGAACCCCGAGGCCATCCAATCGATCTGGCAAACCGACCGCCGGTTTTACCCCACCGCAGACCGGGCACCCATAGAAGCCGGGATCCGCGGATGGCAACGCGCCATCCGCGCCATTGATTCCTGGTCCAAAGACAACCAATAACCAACAACTATGACACCGTTTACAGCAGAATTTATCGGCACATTCCTATTGATCCTCCTCGGATGCGGGGTGGTTGCCAACGTGGTCCTCGAAGGCACTAAGGGGAACGGTGGCGGCTGGATCGTGATCACTACCGGATGGGCCTTTGCCGTTTTTGTGGGGGTGGTCGTGGCAAGCCCGTACAGCGGGGCGCATATCAACCCGGCCGTTACCGTGGGGCTGGCTGCCGCCGGGGAATTCCCCTGGGAGGATGTCCCCCCCTACCTGCTGGCGCAGCTACTCGGGGCCATGCTGGGTGCCTTCCTGGTTTGGTTGATGCACAAGGACCACTTTGAGAAGACAACGGACAGCGGCCTGAAACTCGCCGTCTTCAGCACGGAACCCGCTATCCACAACAAACCCATCAACCTCCTCTGCGAGGCCGTGGGTACGTTTGTGCTGGTTTTTACCGTCCTCTATTTTACGGATGCCTCCCTGAGCGAACCGGAAACCGTTATCGGCCTGGGGTCCCTGGGCGCCCTTCCCGTGGCCCTGCTGGTTTGGGGGATCGGCCTGAGCCTGGGCGGTACCACCGGGTACGCCATCAACCCGGCCCGGGACCTGGGCCCGAGGATCATCCACAGCCTGGTACCCATCCGCAACCGAAGGACCGACCACTGGGGGTATAGCTGGGTACCCATCCTGGGGCCGCTGCTCGGCGGGCTGCTGGCTGCGGGAATCTACCTGTTGCTTTCCTGAGTCCCGGCCGCTTCGGCAATGGCCGAGGCCGCGAGGTAGGCCCCGGTCCAGGCATTCTGGAAATTAAACCCGCCGGTCACCGCATCCACATCCAAAACCTCGCCTGCCAGGAAGATGCCGGGTAGTTTGCGGCATTCAAAGGTCCTGAAATCGATCTCCTTCCGGGAAACACCCCCGGAGGTTACAAATTCTTCCTTGAAGGTGCTTTTTCCGTCCACGGCAAATTCCGAATCCGTCAACTGGGCAGCCAACCGGTGCAGCCCGGGTCGGGACAGCTCTGCCCATCGGCGGTCTGCCGGGATGCCCGCCGCTTCCACCAGCCGCGCCCAAAGCCGGGATGGAAGTCCCGAAGCGCGGCTACGGGATACCAGTCGGGGTCCGTCTGCCTGCCGGACCTGTTCCAGGAAATCCGGCAGGGAACCCTTGTGGTAGTCCGGCATCCAGTTCACCCGAATCCGGAACCGATAGCCGGTAGCGGCAAACAACCGGGCACCCCAGGCCGAAAGCTTCAGGACCGCCGGACCGCTCAGCCCCCAGTGGGTTATCAAAATCGGGCCTTCGGCTTGTAACTCACCCTTCCTGGCAGCCTTCCTGTAATTTGTCTGGGCAACAGGCGCCTCGTCTCCCCCGGGCGGGAGGACCGCTACCCGGCCGGGGGTGGCAATCCCCTGAAGCCCGCTGAGCCGGGTATCGTCGATGCGGAATGTGAACAGGGAGGGTACCGGCGGGATGATGCGCAGGCCCAGGCCGGCGAGCAGGGCCCATACCGGCCGGCTGCCACCGGGTGCCACCAGCAGGAAACGACTCCGGAAATCCCCGCTTCCCGTATCAAGGGACCACCCGGAACCTTCGGGGTCTTCCGCAATCCCGGTTACCCGGCAACGCGTCTCCAGTCGGATTCCCAGATTCCGCGCCTCTTCCAACAGGGCTGAGATTACTGTCTCCGATTGATCGCTTTGGGGAAAAACCCGGCCGTCCCCTTCCGTCTTGAGCGGGATTCCCAGGGATTCAAAAAAGGCCATTACCTCCCGGCTGGCATGGGTGTGGAAAGGTCCGATCAATTCTTTGTTCCCACGGGGGTAATTGCCGGCGAGAACAGCCGGTTCCAGGGGCCGGTGCGTCACATTGCACCGCCCCCCTCCGGAGATTCGTACCTTGGAAAGGAATTCCTTGTTTTGTTCCAGGATGGCAATACGCATCCCGGGCTCCCGTCGCGCCGCATGGATGGCCCCGTAAAACCCGGCGGCACCGCCCCCTATAACCAGCAGGTCATACATTATTGCATCCGGTCCGGATAGTCGGTAAATACCCCGTCCACACCCATTTCGGCCAGGGCATCAAAACGGGCCCGGTCATTGACAGTCCAGGTGTAGATTTTGAACCCGGCCTCGTGAATGGCTGCGGTATTCTCCGGGGTCAGCGACCCGGCATGCGGGTTGATCGCCTCGGCCCCGAGCTCCCGGGCTACCTCCAGCGCCTCCAGTGGGTCCCCGTCCGTAAGTACGGCTATACGCGCCTCCGGGTCGATCTGCCGGAATTCGCGCAGCTCGTCCCAGTTGAAACTCGATATCAGGAACTGGTCGGCCGTCCAGCCCTTTTCCCGGATGTAGTAGTCGGTAATAAAGTTGACCCGGTCGGAAGTGCCGGCACCCTTGAGTTCGATATTGAGGGGAACCTGGGCGTTGACGGTTTTCAGGACTTCCTGGAGCAACGGGATCCGGTGGCGCCCCCCCAGGATCAGCTGGCGCATGTCGAATACATTGTATTCTTCGATCCGGCCCCCGCCATTGGTCAGCTTATCTACGGTTTCGTCGTGGAAAACGGCAATCTCGCCGCTTTTGATCCGGAAGACGTCGATTTCGATCATGTCGACCCCCAGGTCGAGCGCTTTCTGGATGGAGGCAATGGAGTTTTCCGTCTCATGCCCCATGGCGCCCCGGTGGCCGATGACCAGGGTTTTATTTCCAGTAGATATACATGCTGTCATCATCAGGGTCAGGATCAGGGCCCAAAAATATCGCATAGCTCAAATTTTTTAACCCGATAAAAATACGAACTCCTGCCGACCCGGGCCCTTTGCCTTTAACCAAAATTACAATTGCTAACCTGCACCAATCGAAAGAATAC
>CAXQQM010000248.1:0-5507 GCA_964226055.1 Robiginitalea sp.
CGGATTTTTGCCTGGCCCTCAAGGATGTAAACGACGGTGCCGGGATGCTCCTGGGGAGCACCCTGGACAGCCTGCGGGCTGCGTCCATCTTAAAGAACCTCCGGACGCTCCACCTGCGCATCCGGCAACACAGCAGCAATGCCGCCTACCTGGCCGGCAAATTCCGGGAGGCTAGGCTCCGCGTGGTCTACCCCGGCCTGGAATCCCATCCGGGGCACCGGCTGATGCAGCGCCAGATGAACCCCGAATTCGGTTTCGGCGGTATCCTGACCGTGGATGCGGGCTCGGCCGAAAAAGCGGATGCCCTCATGGAAATGATGCAGCAGGAAAACCTGGGGTACCTGGCCGTAAGCCTTGGGTTTTACAAGACGCTTTTCAGCGCCCCGGGTTCTTCTACTTCTTCGGAAATTCCCGAGGAGGAACAGCGGGAAATGGGGTTGGGCTCCGGCCTGATCCGATTCTCCATCGGCCTGGACAACAATATTGAACGTACCTGTGAGCGTATGCTGCAGTGTATGGACCAGCTCGGGGTCCTCTCCAAATCTGAGTCCGCGGGCTGATTGTTTGAAGGTCTGAGAATTGAATCACAGCTTACGGCACCCCAGCTGCAATGCCCCCGACCAAACCTCCAGGGACTCTTGCAGAAGCCCGTGCAATGTCGTATTATTACCGTCTAGCTAACGCACTTTATGGCCAAACCAAAATCCGGTAAGTACCGACAGGACGAACACATCGTAGACAACCGGGAACTCGGGATATGGGAAGCACTGATCCCGGTATTTGCCCTGATCGGGATGCTGGCATACAATGTTTACGTGTTCGGGGATGAGGCCATTGGAGGCTCCAACCAGTTTATCCTCCTGATGGGGGGTGCAGTGGCCGCGATTGTGGGCTTCTTTAACAAGGTTTCCTTCAAATCCATGCTGGCCGAAGTGGCCGAAAACATTAAATCCACCACCGGGGCCCTGCTGATTTTACTGATGGTGGGGGCCCTGGCCGGCACCTGGCTGATCAGCGGCATCATCCCGGCGATGATCTATTACGGCCTGCAGGTCCTGAACCCGACGATTTTCCTGGCGGCCTGCGTGGTGATCAGTGCCATTATCTCAGTGGCCACCGGTAGTAGCTGGACCACATCCGCCACGGTGGGAATCGCATTGATCGGCATCGGGGATGCCCTGGGGATTTCCCTTGGGATGACTGCAGGGGCTGTGCTTTCCGGGGCGTATTTCGGGGACAAGATGTCCCCCCTGAGCGACACGACCAACCTGGCACCCGCCATGGCCGGGGGCGACCTCTTTTCGCATATCCGGTATATGTCGCTGACCACCACGCCCACCATCCTGATCACCTTGATTGTTTTTATTATCCTCGGGTTTACCCTGGAATCGAACGGGGAAGCGGATACAGGCGGGATCCTGCGCTCCATTGAAGCCACCTTCCATATATCCGGCTGGCTGTTTTTGGTCCCTGTGGCGGTGATCTTTATGATTGTACGCAAAACACCGCCATTGGTGGCACTGCTGGTCGGGACGTTGCTGGGAGCTATTTTCGCCCTGATATTTCAGCCCGGCGTTGTGATGGCAATTACAGGGGCCGATGAATTAACGTTTGAATCGGGATATATGGGAATCCTCAATGCGATCACCGTTGAGACACAGGTAGCTACTGAAAATCCTTCACTTGTAAAATTATTTAATGCCAATGGCATGGAGGGCATGCTCGGGACCATCTGGCTGATTGTCTGCGCAATGGTATTCGGGGGCATCATGGATGCCATCGGCGCCCTCTCACGGATTACCGGGGCATTACTCGGCATGGCCAAGTCCACCTTCAGCCTGTTCGCCAGCACAGTGGGCAGCTGCCTGGCACTGAATATCACGGCATCGGACCAGTACCTGGCCATCGTCGTTCCCGGAAAGATGTTTGCCAAGGCCTACGAGGACCGCGGGTTGGCCCCGGAAAACCTGAGCCGGACCCTGGAGGATTCAGGTACGGTGACCTCCGTACTGATCCCATGGAATACCTGCGGGGCGTATCACAGCGCCACCCTGGGTGTCTCCGTGGCAGACTATATGTTTTTTGCCATATTTAACTGGCTCAGCCCCTTCACCACACTGTTTTTCGCCGCTTTCGGGATCAAGATTGCCCAACTCCGGAAGCAGGTGAATACCGACAAATAATCGAACCAAAATGCCCCAGGAGTCATTCACCAGAAACCGGATCAGAAGTGTGGGAATCGCCATGCGCGGTGCCTGGTTGCTGGTGCGAACCGAAGGTAGCATCCAAATACAGGCAGTCATCGCCCTGGTGGTTACCGGGGCCGGCTTCTATTTTTCCATATCGACAACCGAATGGATGATCCAACTGCTGGCCATTGGGCTGGTCATGGGAGTCGAAGGGGTAAATACGGCCATTGAAAAATTATCGGATTACGTCCAGCCCGAATACGACGCGCGGATCGGAAAGCTCAAGGATATGTCGGCCGGAGCCGTGATGATCACCTCCATCCTCGCCTCTATCGTGGGCCTGATGATCTACCTGCCCAAACTCTTTTAAGCCGGCATTCGGCTGTTCCTTCACCTGTAAATTTGTATTTTAGCCGCTGATATCCCTACGGACTGCATGGCAAGAAAGAAACGCAAAACCAAGTCGGCCAAAAAAAAGCGCTCCCTGCGCCTTTCCCGGCAAAACAAGGTCATCCTGGGCAGCCTGCTGGTACTCCTCAGCATCGCCCTTTTCTTCAGTTTTATCTCGTTTTACTTTAACTGGCAGGACGATCAGAGCCTGCTCACCGAATTCGCGGACCGCAACAAAGAGGCCCGGAACCTGCTCAACAAATTCGGGGCAGCCGTCAGCCATTTCTTTATGTTTAAGGGATTTGGGCTGGCTTCTATGGTCTTTCCGGTCCTGCTGTGCCTGACAGGCCTGTATATGTTTTTGGGGATCGACCTGCGCGGGTTGCTCACCAAATGGATCTGGGGGCTTGTATTGTTGATATGGATGTCTGTCAGCCTCGGCTTCCTGGGCGCCCAGCAACCCCTGCTCGGCGGCCAGATCGGTTTTGAGATGAACGATTTCCTCCAGGATTACACGGGGAAGATCGGGGTCATGCTGCTGCTGTTGTTTGGACTGGTAGTTATCCTGGTGCGCCTCTTTGGCTTTGACCCGCAAGCCGTTGGGCAGGCATTCTCCCGATTCAACGTACCCGGCATGTCCCTGTCCGGCAGCCGGAAGGCATCGGAATCCGGGGCTGCTCAGACTGATGAAACGGAGACAGCGAGCTCCATGGATTTGACGGCCGAAAGGGAGGCGACGACGGAAGCCGCAGCGGAGCCCGTCAAACCGGACCCCTATACGCACAAAAAGGACATCCCCAGCCTATCCGGCGATTCCCAGCCTGCGGATGAGGATCCCGGGCAGGAACTAGAAATCGAGGTGGCCGAACACGAGGAGGAAACCGACGAAACGGACCTGCGTTCCGGTCAGCTTGTCTCCGATTTCGGGGAATTCGACCCCACCCTGGAGCTCTCCAAATACAAATTCCCCCACCTGGACCTGCTGGACACCCATGGAGCCTCGGGGGGCATTACCATCAACCAGGAGGAACTGGAGGAGAACAAGAACAAGATTGTCGATACGCTGCGGAATTACAAGATCGGGATCGCCCAGATCAAGGCGACCATCGGGCCCACCGTGACCCTCTACGAAATCGTGCCGGAGGCCGGCATCCGTATTTCCCGGATCAAAAACCTGGAGGATGACATCGCCCTGTCCCTGGCGGCACTGGGGATCCGGATCATCGCCCCCATACCCGGCAAGGGGACCATCGGGATTGAAGTCCCCAACAAGGAACCCACCACCGTATCCATGCGGTCGGTGATCGCCTCCAAGAAATTCCAGAATGCCGAAATGCAACTGCCCATCGCCCTGGGCAAGAGTATCAGCAACGAGACCTTTGTGGTGTACCTGGCCAAGATGCCCCACCTGTTGATGGCAGGCGCCACGGGGCAGGGGAAATCCGTCGGCCTGAACGCCATCCTGACCTCCCTGCTCTACAAACGGCACCCGGCCGAGGTTAAATTTGTACTGGTAGACCCGAAAAAAGTAGAGCTGACCCTGTATAACAAAATCGAACGGCATTTCCTGGCCAAACTGCCCGACACCGAAGAAGCCATCATTACCGACAACACGAAAGTGATCCATACACTGAACTCCCTCTGTATAGAGATGGACAACCGGTACGAACTGCTGAAGGTAGCCCTGGTTCGGAATATTGCAGAGTACAACAAGAAGTTCAAGGCCCGCAAACTCAACCCGAACGACGGCCACCGTTTCCTGCCGTATATCGTACTGGTCATCGACGAGTTTGCCGACCTGATCATGTCGGCCGGCAAAGAGGTGGAAACGCCCATAGCACGCCTCGCACAATTGGCGCGCGCCATCGGCATCCACCTGATTATCGCCACCCAGCGTCCGTCGGTCAATGTGATTACCGGGCTGATCAAGGCGAATTTCCCGGCCCGGATTGCCTTCCGAGTGACTTCCAAGATCGATTCGCGGACCATCCTGGACACCCAGGGTGCGGACCAGTTGATCGGGCGTGGCGACATGCTCTTTACCCAGGGTAACGACACCATCCGGCTGCAATGTGCCTTTGTAGACACCCCGGAGGTAGCCAAAATCACTGAATACATCGGTTCCCAGCGGGCCTACCCGGATGCCCACCTGCTACCCGAATACGTGGGCGAGGATTCTGGCACGGGGCTTGATTACAGTATTGAGGAACGGGACGATATGTTCCGGGATGCCGCCGAGGTCATCGTTACGGCCCAACAGGGCTCAGCTTCCCTGATCCAGCGGAAGTTAAAGCTGGGGTACAACCGGGCCGGGCGGATCATCGACCAGCTGGAAGCCGCGGGGATCGTTGGCCCTTTTGAAGGCAGCAAGGCCCGGCAGGTACTCGTGCCGGATATGGCCGCCCTGGACCAGTTATTGAACAACGAAAAAAATTGAAACACATGAAACCGAGAATCCTGATATTAACATGGGCCCTGTTAGCCGCTGTTTCGGCAACCGCCCAGCAACCTGAAAAAGCCAAGGCCTTGCTGGACGAGGTGTACGACAAGGTGGTGGGATACGACAATATCTTCGTGGACTTCAAATTCGAATTGAACAATACAGAAGCGAATGTGAGTCAGGAAACCCGGGGCGACCTTACACTACTGGGCGAAAAATATGTCCTGAACTATATGGGCGCCCAGCAACTTTACGACGGGGACAAAGTCTATACGGTGGTCCCGGAGAACGAAGAAGTCACCATTGAGGACAAAAGCGACGACCCGGGAACCGTGAGCCCGTCCCAAATGCTGACGTTTTACCGGGAAGGCCATAATTACGCCTGGGATGTCCTACAGAACGTCCAGGGGCGTAAAATCCAGTACGTGAAGCTGACGCCCATCGATTCGGATTCAGACATCAGGAGCATCCTGCTGGGAATCGACGTG
>CAXQQM010000249.1:0-3622 GCA_964226055.1 Robiginitalea sp.
TCGGGCAGGACACTATCGCCCTGCAGGGAATCTTCCCTGAAGGATCGCAGGCCAATCTGGCTCCCCGCCGGGGACAGAGCCACCAGGCTGTAGAAATAAGAGGCCGAACTCCAGTCGGACTCCACCGTGCAGGCCCTGTCGGGGAGGGAGTCGGCGTGTTCCACCCGGATGGTTTGGTCCCTGAACTCCGTCTGTATGCCCAGGCGGTCCAACAGCCCGAGGGTCATCCGGATATAGGGTACCGAGGTGATGGTCCCCTCCAGATGGAGGGTCAGCCCATTCGGAAGGCTGGGGGCTGTCAGCAGCAAGGCCGAAATATACTGGCTGCTCACATGGGCAGGCAGGGTAACCTCCGATTTTTCCAGGCGTTTTCCCCGGATCCGCAGGGGAGGGCAACCCGGGTTCTCCAGGTAGTCGATCTCCGCTCCCAGGTCCCTGAGCGCTTCCACCAGGATTTCGATCGGGCGTTCTTTCATGCGATGGGATCCGGTCAGGGTCACCTCCCGGCCTTCCCGGCTGGCAAAGTAGGCCGTCAAAAACCGCATGGCGGTACCGGCGTGGTGGATATCCACGGTATCCTCCTGAGAGGCCAGGCCATCCTGCATGACGCGGGCATCGTCGGAATTCGACAGGTTTTCGATATCGATTCCCGGGTAGAGGGCGCGCAACAAGAGCAACCGGTTCGACTCGCTTTTGGAGCCCGTAATGGTGATATCCTGCTGAAGTTTTTGCTGGCGGGGGCCGCTGATTTGTAGATCCAAGTCGGGCGAATTTAATGAACGACCAAAGATAGTTATTTCAACTTTTCATTTCCATGGTGCCGGTCGTGGTCGCGCCGGGCCTTCAGGTCGAGTTTCCGGTTGAACGCGGCTTCCAGGTCAACCCCGGTCTGGTTGGCCAGGCAGAGTACGACAAAGACCACATCCGCCAGTTCCTCCCCGAGGTCTTTCGCCCGGTCCGATTCCTTCTCGCTTTGCTCGCCGTAGCGGCGTGCGATGATCCGCGCCACCTCGCCCACCTCCTCGGTGAGCTGCGCCATATTGGTGAGTTCGTCAAAATAGCGGACCCCGTGGGCCTGTATCCATTTATCTACCGCCTGCTGTGCTCCCCTGAGTTCCATCGGAAATTGTTTTCGTCAAAACTACTTGTTCCGATTCTTTTTGCACAATATTTTCAAAGAATTCCCGCACCCCGGCATAGTAATCGGCCGGGATCACGGCCTGGTTGATGCTCACCTGGGCCACAAGCTGCAGGGTAGGGCCGTTTGCAACCACCTGGTAGCGGAATGTACCCAGGTTATTGGCCAGGGAGAGGGCCACGGGTTCCGGCAGGGATTCCACCCGGTATCCTTCGGGAAGCTGGATGTTCAGGGTATGCTTTTCCTGGTAGGGATAGGCAAAATCCATGGGGTAATTCCTGGATTCCTGTTTGAATGGGTTCTCCCCCCCGGAAAAAAGGAACATTGGGTTGAAGTAGATTTTATCCCCTACGGCCGCCCACTGGTCTTCCAAACTGAAGGTGAGTTGCTCCATCACCGGTTTTCCCGGACGATCCGCATTTGAAACTTCATACTCGGAAACCTGCATCCCCTTCCAGCGGTTTTGGTATTGCTCCAGGTATTCTTCCCTGGGCATCCCCAGGTAGCGATTCCTGAATCGGTAAGCCCGGTAATCCGTAAAGGCACTCCGCATCTGACCCTCGATATCCCCGTCTGCACCAAATTTCAGGTTGGCAATATGCGTTTCCTTTGAGGCCTTTGTGGGGATAACCGAAAGGCTCGGGTAAGTCCCTGAATCATCCAAGGCACGACCAAACCAGTTGAGGGCCCTCACCGGAAGCAGGTTGGGCTCGGCAAATTTGTCGGTTGCATCGAGAAGCACGTAGCCTTCGCCCAGGGTCACTCGGGCAATAACATAGTTGAACCCGTCGCGGGTGGGAAAGATCGGTACCCCGTGGTCGCGGGTGCTGACCAGGACCGGGTCTGCAGCCAGGCCTGCCTCCCGCAACATGGCAATCAGCATCAGGTTGATATCCCCGACATTCCCGCTGCGGTCTTCGTAGGCCTGTTTCAGACCCTTGTCGGTGATATACCCGTTCAATCCGTTCCAGGACATGTGCCGTTGCACGTGGCTGAAAAGCACAGCAGTTTTCTCGGCATCTGACATGCCCGGTGTCAACAATCCTTCCAGGGGATCCCTGAAAAAATTCGTTCGCCGGAGTTGTCCGCCGAAACGGTCACTCTCATTGATCCGGTCGATTACCTTCTCCCAGGTAGTGGTATAGTTTTCACGGCTCTCTCCGGGGTACTGGATCCAGAGCAATTCGTAATCGATGGCCGAGCGGTAATTGTCCATGGAATTTACGAAGGGTTCTTGCTCCAGGGCGGGAACGTCCTTCATGTCAAAAGTGGTGACATTCAAATTGAACTGTACCTGTCCCCGGCTGTAGGAGGCTGTGCGTTCAAGGTTTCTGGTACCGGTTGTTTTCCGGGTGTATTGTATCTGGTCCGATTCAATGCTGGAAACCGGGTTCAGCGGCAGGTACCCCTTGGCCTGGGGCTTAAACATGAAGTATTCCGGGATGGCGATCCGGACATGTTGCCGGGCAATTGGGATATCGTATTGCAGGGCGATCTCGTCAATGTTAAAAACAAAAGGGGAATCCACCGTGTATTCGTACTCGATGATACTCCCTTCGCGAACGTTTGGCATGGTAAACTTCTCCAGGTTATAATAGTCGTTCAGGGATTCCTTGAAGGTATCCGAACGCCGGACCTTGTCCTCACTGATTTTACCCCCTTCCAGGTTGTAGGTGATTCCCCTGAGCGAACTGATCCCCTCCTGGGCGCCTGTGGTCTTGTAGAGTCGCTCAGTGACCGTAGCGTAGTTGTAGGCCGCTTTGTCAAAAATTTTAATACGCTCGTGCACGTCTTTGAGGAGGTGAAACCCGCGGCCATCCTGGTAATGGTAACGGTATGCCACGCTGCGATAGAGCACTGCCGCAGGGGCATTGGGATCCTTGGCATAACTGCCGGACTCGAGATCCTCAATTTCAATTTTTCCGAACTTCACTTCCTGGGCCATCAGAATGGTCCCTGCAAACAGGATTCCGGCTGTCGCTAACATCAATCGCTTCATGGTGGTTATTTGGTTTTGGTTTTTATCAATACGGCCTGGGAGCCTTCGCTCCTGGCAATTTCCTTCCTGAATTCCCGGTACGCTTCAAACGTCGCTGCAGGGAAGACCCCGCCCCGGATCACGATATCGCGGGTGTAATTCAGTTGATGGGACTCAGGGAGATACTCCACAGTCATTTCGTAGGTCCCAAAATCGGTCCTAAGGCTTTTCGGTTCTGGAATTGCTTCTGGTCGATAACCTTCGGGCAGGACCAGTCGGTACGTTTCTCTGTCGCGGTATCCCCGCACCACCTCAAAAGGCAGTTTGCGCTCCTTCAGGCCGTCCGGAACAAAGCCGATACGGTTCAGGGGGTTAATCGCCAGGAACATCCTCTCACCCATAACCCGGGCATAGTGGTCGGCGGTAACTGTCAATTCCTCAGTAAAGGCTACCTCCCTTTTGTCATCCCCGAAAGCACTTTCCTCTATTTGGAGATTGGCCAGGTG
>CAXQQM010000250.1:0-2071 GCA_964226055.1 Robiginitalea sp.
TGGTCCCCGGGGGCAAGGGCGCCAACCAGGCAGTTGCAGCTGCCCGCTCCGGGGGGGAGGTCGTTTTCCTCTGCTGCCTCGGTGATGATGTCTTCGGGCAAAATGCCCGGACAACTTACCAGCAGGAGGGGCTGGACACCGGGCACATCCGGGTTCTACCCGGGAAGGCCTCCGGCACCGCCCTTATCACGGTGAACGAATCGGGGGAAAATCAAATTGTAGTGGCCCCGGGTGCGAACCTGGGCGTAACCCCTGAATATATCCGGTCGAAGGCCGGCCTGCTCCAAACGGCAGACCTCGTCCTTACGCAGCTGGAAACGCCCCTGGAGTCTGTCGAAACCCTGGTGGCTTCCTGCCGGGAATCCGGTATTCCCCTCATCCTGAATCCGGCACCCGCATCCGTACTCAACAAGGAAATATTCCAGGGGCTCTTTGGCCTGACCCCCAACCAAACCGAGGCAGAAGCACTGACGGGAATACCGGTCACGGATAAGAAAAGTGCTGCCGAGGCAGCCGGCCGGCTCTGTGACATGGGGGTAACCCATACGGTCATTACCATGGGAAATATCGGTGCCCATTACCGGGGAAGCGAAGGTTCGTTCTTTGTGGAGGCCCTCAAGGTGGAAGCCGTGGACACTACTGCGGCCGGGGATGTTTTCAATGGCGTCCTGGCTACCGGTTTATCCAAGGGACAGTCCTGGAAAGAGAGTTTGAATCGGGCCAGCCGGGCGGCCGCCCTGTCCGTCACCCGGATGGGGGCCCAACAATCCGCTCCCTACGCCCACGAAATCCCATAATCATGTTTGTAATTGAAGCGTACTCCGTCGCAGTTGTCTTTTGCATTTTTACCATGCTCGCCTGGGGCTCCTGGGCGAATACGCAAAAACTTGCATCGCCTTCCTGGCGGTTCGAACTTTTCTATTGGGATTACGTATTCGGCGTCCTCCTGTTCAGCCTGCTTTTCGGGTTGACGGCCGGGAGTGCAGGTTCCGGGGGCCGTCCTTTCGCGGAGGACCTGCTACAGGCCAATACATCGAATCTGGGCTACGCCTTCCTCGGCGGCGTACTCTTCAATGGCGCCAACATCCTGCGGGTAGCCGCAATTGCAATTGCCGGAATGTCTGTGGCTTTTCCCGTGGGTATCGGTCTGGCCCTGGTGATCGGGGTGATCGTCAACTATATCGACAGCCCGGTGGGCGACCCCTATATCCTTTTCGGGGGCGTGGCGCTGGTTACCCTGGCCATCGTATTGAACGCCCGAGCCTACAGCAAATTGAGCGCTGCCAAAAACAAGGTGCCCGCCAGGGGACTCGTGCTGGCCGTCCTGGCTGGTTGCCTGATGGGCTTATTTTACAAATATGTGGCCATTTCCATGTTCCCGGACTTTACGCGCCCGGTTCCCGGCAAACTCAGCCCGTATTCGGCCGTTTTCATCTTCTCCCTGGGCATCCTTGTCAGCAACTTTTTATTTAACACGCTCCTGATGAAGAAACCAGTGGCGGGACAACCCGTGAGCTTCCGGGACTATTTTAGCGGCAGCCGCCGCGACCACCTGATGGGGATCCTGGGCGGTGTTATTTGGTGCGTGGGCATGTCCTTCAGCATCCTGGCTTCTGATAAGGCGGGCCCTGCCATTTCCTATGGACTTGGACAAGGGGCAACCGTTGTGGCAGCCATATGGGGGCTTTATGTCTGGAAGGAGTTCCGCGGGGCGCCCCCCGGGGTGACCCCTTTATTAAACGGGATGCTGATCCTGTATATTTTGGGGCTCACATGCATCGTGCTTTCCCGATAACCGGCTTCTGTAAAACAGGTTGTATCTTTATAAAAAACCGCAAACATGTTAAAAAAGAACGTAGAAACTGCCCTGAACGGACAGATCCGCGTAGAGGCACAGTCCTCGCAGATCTACCTTTCCATGGCCTCGTGGGCAGAGGTAAAAGGCCTGGAAGGCATCTCCCAATTCCTTTACAAACATTCCGACGAGGAACGAATGCATATGCTAAAGCTTGTCCGGTACGTCAATGAACGCGGCGGACATGCCGTTGTTTCCGATTTGGATGCCCCTGAA
>CAXQQM010000251.1:0-3418 GCA_964226055.1 Robiginitalea sp.
TCTTCCGATCTACGGATTGCCGCAGTGGTGGAGCAGACGGGTCTCGCCCCGGAAGCCGGTAAGAAAATCGGGCAACTTTCCAAAGGGTACCGTCAGCGCGTGGGCCTCGCCGCAGCCCTGTTGCACGACCCGGATGTATTGATCCTGGACGAACCCACCACAGGTCTGGACCCCAACCAGCTCCTGGAAATCCGCAAACTGATCCGGGAAATTTCCGGGGACAAAACCATCCTGCTCTCTACGCATATCATGAAGGAAGTGGAAGCAGTATGCGACCGGGTACTGATCATCAATAAGGGCCGGCTGGTGGCAGATACCACGCTGCGCGAATTGCGCAAGGATGAGGTGCAGGTCATCGAGGTGGAGTTCGACTACCGGGTGGAAGAGGTATTGCTCCAGCAGATCCCGCATGTTGATGGCGTTCGCAACACCGGGGGCTTTGTGTATGAACTACGTTTCAGTACGGAGAAGGATATGCGGCCTGCCGTTTTCGATTTTGCCCACGACAACCAACTCAAGACGCTGCAACTCGCCCGGAAAACCCGCAACCTGGAGGCGCTCTTTACCGAACTCACCTCCGGGGCGTCAGTCAATGGTTAAAGGGGCTATCAATCCACCAGCTGGAAATCGATGGTCGAAACCACCCGGACATTCTTGATCTGAGGGGTATTCGCATCCCGGTTGCTGATGGTAAACAAACCCTGTCGGGCCACGCGGATCTCCCCTACTTCGGAGTCCGAATCCCGGGCGAATTTATCCGCAACTTCCCGGGCATTTTTTGTGGCTTCCTCAATCATTTCCGGTTTGATTTCATTGAGGCCTGTAAAGATATACTCTATGGGCTCCCACTCATTTTTGGAGGCGAACAGGATTCCTTCGGACAACAACCCCAGGGAGGCGTCCAGGGATTTGAGGAGCTTGGGGATGTCCGATGTCCGGACGGTCAGCTCGGATTTGGCCAGGTAGCGGTACTTGTTGTACTGGGCGTTGGAATTGTAGAGGTTGGCCTGGGCATCGCTGATATTGACCACTCCCCGGGTCACCTCGTCCGCATCGAACCCCTGGTCCATAAAGAACCGGTAAACCTGTTCGTTCTGGGTTTCGATCTCCCGCCGGAGCGTCTGCAGGTCGTTCCCGGTCAGTACGATATTGATTGGCCAGACGGCCAGGTCGGCCGGGACTTCCCGTTCGGAAAGCCCTTTTACGGAAACGTACCGGTCGAATTTTTTGCCTTTGAGGAAGGTCTCCCCGATAAAATACCCGGCAATGGCAAGCCCCAGGGCAACTATCAGGGCCGGGATCCAATTGGTTTGTTTCATATGTCCTTAATATTGGGATAAACTGGATTCAGGATGAACAGGTGCCCCACCGGATTCCCTCCTCAGGGCCCCTGATAAATATACGGGCAATTCGCGGGATACGGATTTCAGGTATCTAATTCGGGGTAGGCCACTTCCCGGGTTATTTCCGGCACGTTCCCCGGGTAGGACTTGCCACGCAACTTCCCAACGGTATAAGCGGTGAGTTCCTCCTCCGGGTAGGAACGGATCAACTCCTCGAGGGCCTGTCGATCCGGGCCGTCCTCACAAGGTTGCAACCACTGGTCCGCCAGGTCGTCCGGCAGGATCAGCGGCATCCTGGGACCGGCCAGCTTCGGGTTGTTGTGGATTCGGGCCATCATCGGGTTGCCCTCGGTGGTCACAATTGAAAACGAGGTGAGTACTTCCCCGGTCTCCGGATCCGCCCAGTCGCTGTAGAGGCCGGCCAGGACGAGCGGCTCCCCGTCCCTGCGGTGGATATAATGCGGGTAGGTGCTGCCATTGTGGTGGTGGTGCTCGTAAAACCCGTCCACAAAAATCAGACAACGGTTGCTTTTGGCCGCCAGTCGAAAAGCGGGTTTTTCAAAAATCGTTTCCCCCCGGGCGTTCAGCGTACGGTTCCAAATCTGTTTTTGCTGGTCGGAATCTTTTACCCAATGTGGGATCAACCCCCAGGTGGCAACGGACGGGTATTCGGGGGATTCATCCGTATAGATAAGCAGGCGCGGGTGGCTGAACCCCGAGGCGTGGAAAAGGGGCAGGTCGGTGAACGGAAGCAGTTTTTCCCGTATTTCATCTGCAGCCTCCTGGTCGCCCCGCCTCAGGGCGCGCTTTAACTGGGTCTCCAGGCTGGCCCGGATATCGTAGCACATATTTTTTTGTTTTCCCCGGGGGCCCTGCCCCCTCCCGATTTAAAAGATACATCATCCCCATGCAAAAGATACAAAAAAACACCCCCAAACCAGGCCTTAACTGCCTGTCCGGGCTGGGAACACGAGGGTGAAGCCGGCTATTCCAGGATAAATTTTACCTGTACGCTCACCTCCACCCGGGTTTTCTGGAAATCCGAGTCGATGGGCTGGTAGGCGTCCGACTCCTGCATGGCGCTCATCTGTACGCCTGCAGCCTTCCCCCTGAGCATTGGGTAGACATTATATCCGGAATCCGAGATATAGATGGCACGGCCCAAACCCTGTCCCAGGGCCTCGCTCATCATCCGGCCCTGCTCCCGGGCTTTGCGGACAGCTGTGGCCTTGAGTTCCATCTGCAGGGATTCCATTTTGGAATACTCAGTGCGATTCAGGGATACATTGGCGATGCCGAGTTTCTCCAATTCGTAAAGGACCCGGCCCGCCATCTGCGCGTCGTATACAACCAGTTCAAAGGATTTGTCCTTTTCCACTTCCTGGCCACGGAGGAAGTACCGGCGGAAATCGCTCGAAAGACTTGCCACAGCCAGTTGCTTTTGGGTATCTACACCAATGGCTTTCAGGTGGGCCGACATCTGTTGTTCTAGCTCCTCAACTGTCGTGCGGCCCCGGGTATCGGATTCCTTCAGCAGGATCCCCAGGTAGATGCGATCCGGGATGACCAGGGTGTCTGCGGAGGCAGAAGTTTCCAGATAGGGCTGGTCCAGGAAATTTTTATTCTGGCCGGTGGCCGCGGCCGTAAACAGGAGTCCGGCAAAAAGGAACAATAGCTTTCTCATTTTTTTAAATTTTTGTTACAAGCCTAATGTACAGGGATTGTGCCAAATTTATGCTTCCCGCCCAGCCTGGGATAGCCCGATGCGTATCTTGTGGTTTGCAATGCGTAAAACAGCCAGCTGATTGAGTGTGGTACAGGAGCCTTCCGCGATTTGGCCGGTGGGCCCTGGCAGTTAATCCCCCTGGGGAATTCGCCCCCCTTTGCCCCGTCCGCTACTTTCCAATCCCTGTAACACGGCATCGATGGCCGTATCGAGTACGGGCTGAACACCCGGATCCGTACAATTCATCTCCATTAATTCTGATTCTTTCGTTAAAATTAATCAGATGAGGCGATGTATAAAGCCCAACCTTTTGTCCAGCATTTTGTAAGATTTTTGCAATTATAGATGC
>CAXQQM010000252.1:0-3088 GCA_964226055.1 Robiginitalea sp.
GCCAGCCCGGCAATCAGGCTGCCGCCCACGGCCCCGGTAAGCGTCCACCAGCGGTTGCCACCGGAGATTTCGTGTGCGATAAAGGCGCCGGCCGCCCCGGAGGCGACGCCGGCTCCGTAGTGCAGGAGTTTGTCCTGCTCAACCTGGGCGCAAAGCGGGTACCCCATTAACAGGAAAAACAAGATCGGACCAAGGACTTGAGGCCGTGCAGATTTCATTGCGGTTCGGGATTTATTAACGTCTAACTGCCCGCAAGATACAAATTGGCTTATTCTGAGAGGTGTACCTCCAGTTCGATTTCGATCATCAGTTCCGGCAGGGCCAGTTCGCGCACGCCCAGCCAGGATCCCGTTGGGAAGTGGTTCTGGTAGATTTCAGCCCGGTAGGCAGCCACTTCCAGGAAGGCGGGCATGTCCGTGGTGAAAATGTTTTCCACCACCACATCGTCAAAAGTAGCCCCGTAATGGGCGAGTACTTTTTCCAGGTCCGCGTAGCAGTTTTTCATTTGCCCTTCCAGGTCGCCGACCGCTGTCGGGTTGCCTGCGTCATCCATGCTTACCGCCCCGGAAACCTTGATGCTGTTCCCGATTTTTACGGCATGAGAATAACCGTATGCCTTTTCGATTTCGGGCCGGAGCAGGAAGTACTCAGGTTCTTCAGGGCTATCGGCAGCCGTTTGTTGAGTGGCCTCCATGTCTCCTTCCGGATCCTTGGGCGTTTCCCCGCATCCCCCGAGGAACAGGGTCATACCGATAAAGGAGATGAATAATGCGCGAAGCGTCTTGAGATGGATGCGTTTAATCATGATGGTAGTTGTTGGTTATAAGGGTCCTGTGGTTGGATTTTATTGGAGGTTTGATCTGTTTGACCTGATTGTATGAGGTAATGTAGTTAATTATAGCATTGCTTCGGATGCCGGGATTGCAATTTTTTATGCCGCTTTGCTGCTACCCCCGGATTTTGCCAAAATCGCCTGGCCCAACCACAACCCGGCAATCAGCAGCGCTCCTCCCAGGACCGAAAACCATAGCGGGCCACCGGAACGGCCGCTCAGTACAAGCCAGGAGGTCTCCAAAATAACCAGCACAGAAATAACCAGGACCGGAATCCGGGAGGCGCGGCGGACGATCAAAAAGGCAACTGCACCCGAAACCATGGCCGCCAGGAGGGAACCCAGCCCGCCGATCAGCAAATCGGAACGGCCGGAGGTTTCCCAACTGACCCCATCCACGAATACTTCCTGGGCCAGGGTGGTTCCGAGGGCCAGTAGTATTTCACCCACGACGACGGCAATCAGGATGCGTAGTATTAATTCGGTCCTATTCATAGTTGATGATTGATTTCCAAAGTGTTATTGTGCGCCTTGCGCGGCGAAGGGGAACAGGCTGAAAGCGAGAGAAATCCAAATGGTCACCGGACCTGATAGCCGCCTGGGGCCGCATACATCTAGGTAAGGTAAGAAATAACGCGGCAAGTCCTGCGAGCGAATGGCCGTGAATTTCTACAAATCAAAACCCCCGCTGCAGGAGGTTGCAGTCGGGGGTTCGTAATTCGCATTTTTCGGGTCGGCTATCTCGCTGCCCCGGTATCCTGGTTGTAGTCTTGGACCAGGCGCAGGAAGGCCGCCTCGTATTCCTTACCTACATAGATGCCCATTTTGTGTTCCGCCGAGAACTGGTTGCGCAGGCCGTAGTGGTTGCTGTCGTAGTTTTCCTTGACGCGGGCATTGTCGCCGATGTAGTTGAGCAGGTTGATCTGCTGGACGTTTTTCGGGTGCTTGGTGTGTTTGTGGATCAGCAGCTGAAAATTGTTCTGGATGTAATTGATGAGTTCCTCCCGGTTGCCCATTACATAGTCTGCCAGCTCGTGGTTGATCTTCCCGGTGGTCCGGCTGTAGAGCTTATACATTTTGATGGGGCCGTCTGCGATCCGCTCCAGGGTCATCCGTTTGGGGATCATCTTAATGGCCCGCCCGGTGAGGTCTGTATACCAGATGGTCTCAAATACCCGCCCGTCCTCCAGGGAGAAACTTTCAAAATGCTTGGGCTCCATTTTTTGCTTCATCTTTCCCTTGAGCTTCCCGGTTTTCTGGTATTTGGCCCAGTCCTTAGGCTCCACGTAGGTGATCCCCTGCTGAAAGCGCTGGGGGAAGCCGAAATCGATCTCTATATAAACCTCCTTTTCCTTGCCTTTTTTAAGGTGCAGGGTGCCCTTGTGGTAAATGCCCTGGGCAATTGCCCCTGGGGTGCACATCAGGAAAAAAATCCCTGCCAGGAAAGCGTATGTATTTTTCATAATATTGATAATTAAGTAGTTGCGGAATGTTAGAACGCCAGGGTTGGCAGGATATTGTTTGGATACCGGTCAGAAGCTACTCAGTTGGAAACCCCAACGGCAACCAGGAGCTTTTCGGAATAAAGCGATACATCGACCGAATGATACCGACCCCTGAATTCGCCATCGAGTTGCAGGTAGGAGGGTTCTGCACAATCTATATGTGCTTGCGTGGTGGAAATAATCTCGACAAAATCTTTTTCCATTGAAGTTTTTCCCGCCAGGGTTTTTAGAATTTCGAGGAGGTCGAATTTCTTGAAGATGAGGAGCTCGAACTGGCCGTCATCGGGCCGGGCATCCGGGTTTACCAGCGCACCCGTTCCGTATTTCGATACATTGGTAAACGCCAGGACGACGGCTTTACGGGTGAGGTTCCGTCCATTGACCTGAATGTTAAATTCATAGGGGGCATTTGTTCTGTGCAAGGTGGGAATGACGTTTTTCGCATATCCCAAATAACCCCGGATATCGCCCTGGTCATAATTCCTGATCAATTCCGCATTCAGGCCCAAATCCCCGATATGCAGGCATAGCTGGTTGTCGACACAAAGTAAATCCAGTTCTAACAGGTCCCCACCCATCGCCAGCGGTAAAGCTTCATCGAGGTTCATGGGGAGCTCCAGGGCGGTTGCCAGGCCATTGGCCGATCCCATCGGCAGTATCCCGATACTTTTTCCCGGGGACTGGTTGGCTTCTGCCACATCCCGGAGGGTCCCGTCCCCGCCCATAACCAGTATGCGGTCAGGGTTGTTGC
>CAXQQM010000253.1:0-8463 GCA_964226055.1 Robiginitalea sp.
TTCAGCAAGGAGGAATTCCACGCGTTGTCGGTCTGTCGTGACGGGGAACTGATAGGGATTGTGACCACCACGGACGTGATCAAATATCTGCTGGATCAGTATTGATGCCCCGTCGATAAGATGGATACCAGCCTACTTTTGGCCAGTCGCGGCCAGGGCGGCAATGGTGCCGGCCGGATCTTCGGAACGGAATACCGTGCTTCCGGCCACCAGGACATCGGCGCCGGCTGCAACCAGGGCTTCGGCATTATCCAGGGTGACCCCGCCGTCTACTTCAATGAGCGCCTGGCTGCTGCGTTCGTTGAGCAAGGCCCGCAATTCTTTGATCTTCCGATAGGTGTTCTCAATAAATGATTGCCCGCCGAACCCGGGATTCACACTCATAATGAGTACCAGGTCGGCCATTTCAACTACCTCAGATAGCAGGTTTACGGGCGTATGGGGGTTCAGGGCCACGCCCGCCTTCATCCCGGCATCCCGGATTTGCTGCAAACTCCTGTGTAGGTGCGTACAGGCCTCCAGGTGCACCGTAAGGGTGTTGGCGCCCAAATCGGCAAAGGTGTCGATATACCGGTCGGGGTCGACGATCATCAGATGGACGTCCAAAGGCTTGTTTGCATGCGCCTGAATCGCTTTGATGACCGGCATGCCGTAAGAGATGTTGGGCACAAACAAGCCATCCATTACGTCGATGTGGTGCCAGCCCGCTTCGCTTTGTTCCACCATTTCCACGGCCTTTTGCAGGTTGCCGAAATCCGCGGCCAATAGGGAAGGGGCAATGATCGGATACTTCATGGGATACGAGATGCGGTTTCTCAAAAATACATTTTTTCCCGGCGCCCCCGGGAAGGGAATAACCGGAGTATGCCCCGTTTATCCCCTGAAAACAGAAAAGCCCTGCACGAGGGCCCTAAAATGAAAAACTCCGGTAATCAGCCGGAGTTTATTCATCAATCAAAAAACGAACAGTCATGATAAACTGCTGTTACGGGTTACAAATTACAAACTTTATACCAGATTTCCAATTTATAGTTTATTTAACATGCAATTTGTATTCCTCCCTTATCCGAGGTACGTTTTCAGTATCTTGGATCGAGAGGTATGCTTGAGTCGGCGGATGGCCTTTTCCTTGATTTGCCGGACGCGCTCACGGGTGAGGTCGAAGGTTTCTCCGATTTCTTCCAGGGTCATGGAATGTTGCCCGGCAAGCCCGAAATACAGGCGGATCACATCCGCTTCCCGGGGGGTCAGGGTTTCCAGAGCACGCTCGATTTCCGTACGAAGCGATTCGTGCAGCAATTCCTTGTCCGGGTTCGGGGATTCACCGCTCCTGAGTACGTCGTATAGGTTGGAGTCTTCCCCGTCGATCAGGGGCGCATCCATGGATACGTGGCGACCGGAGTTTTTCAACGACTGTTTTACGTCTTCCACCGTCATGTCGAGTTCCTTGGCGATCTCCTCGGCCGAGGGCACCCTTTCGTGGGCCTGCTCCAAAAACGCAAAGGTCTTGTTGATCTTGTTGATCGACCCGATTTTGTTCAGGGGGAGGCGGACAATCCGCGACTGCTCGGCCAGCGCCTGCAGGATGGATTGCCGGATCCACCAAACTGCGTATGAAATAAATTTAAACCCGCGGGTTTCGTCAAACCGCTGGGCCGCTTTGATCAGCCCCAGGTTGCCCTCGTTGATCAGGTCGGGGAGGGTCAGGCCCTGGTTCTGGTATTGTTTGGCTACCGAAACGACAAAACGGAGGTTGGCCTTGGTGAGTTTTTCCAAAGCTCCCTGGTCGCCCGCCTTGATACGCTGGGCCAGTTCCACTTCCTCGTCAGCGGTGATCAAATCTACTTTTCCGATTTCCTGGAGATATTTGTCCAGGGAAGCCGTTTCGCGATTGGTAACCTGCTTGGTAATCTTTAATTGTCTCATGTATCGATCCTTATCCTGTGTAAATAGTGCCTACTGCATTAGTTATACGTATAAATTGTGTAAATGTTACACGGGGGTTACAAAAAGTTCATTTTTTGGTTAAAACGCATAAAAAAACCCCTGTTGCCAGGGGTTGTACGTTTAAAGTGACGTTTTTGGATCAATCGCGGCGCCGATTTCCGCCCCGGCGGTCTCCGCCACCACGGCGATCTCCACCCCGTCGGTCTCCGCCACCACGGCGATCTCCGCCCCTGCCACCGTCACGGCGCGGGGGGCGCTCCTCCCAGCCTTCCGGCTTGGGGAGCAATGCACGGCGGGAAACGCGTTCCTTGCGGGTCCGCGGGTCGATGCCCATGTATTTGACGTCAAAGACATCGCCCATGCTCAGTACATCCTCCACGTTCTCGGTGCGTTCCCACGCCAGTTCGGATACGTGCAGCAGGATTTCGTTGCCCGGGGCATCGAGATATTCCACAACCGCCCCGAAGTCCAGCATCTTGATCACTTTCACTTCATAGATGCTCCCTTCTTCCGGGGAGAACATGATCGAATCGATCTTGGCCAGTACCTGGTCGATGCCGCCCTGGTCGGTCCCCAGGATTTCGACAATCCCTTCGCCTGTAGCCGGGTCTTCGTTGATCACGATGGTGGTACCCGTTTCTTTCTGCAGTTCCTGGATGACTTCGCCACCTTTTCCGATGACCGCCCCGATATACTCGTTCGGGATGATGCGGGTCACCATTTTCGGTGCATGAGGCTTCACGTCCTCAGCCGGGGCAGCGATGGTATCTGTCAGCTTGGACAGGATATGCAGCCTACCTTCACGGGCCTGCTTCAGTGCCTTGATCAGGATTTCATAAGCCAGCCCCTTGATTTTGATGTCCATTTGGCAGGCGGTAATCCCGTCGGCCGTCCCGGTAACTTTAAAGTCCATGTCGCCCAGGTGGTCTTCGTCCCCGAGGATGTCGGACAAAACAGCGTATTTACCGGACTCCGGATCGGAAATCAGCCCCATGGCGATCCCCGATACGGGTTTGCGGAGTTTTACCCCGGCATCCATCAGGGCCATGGTCCCGGCGCAAACCGTTGCCATGGATGAGGATCCGTTACTCTCGAGCACTTCCGATACCACCCGTACGGTATACGGGCAATCTTCCGGTACCTGGCGGGACAGGGCCCGTTGTGCCAGGTTCCCGTGTCCGATCTCCCGTCGGGATGTCCCGCGGATCGGGCGGGCTTCCCCTGTGGAGAAAGGCGGGAAGTTGTAGTGGAGGTAGAATCGCTCCTCGCCTTCAAAGGAAGGCATGTCGATGATGTTCGCCTCGCGGGAAGTACCCAGGGTTACGGTGGCCAGGGCCTGGGTTTCCCCCCGGGTGAAGATCGCGGAACCGTGTGTGGAAGGCAGGTAGTCCACCTCGCACCAGATCGGCCGGATCTCGTCGGTCTTGCGGCCGTCGAGCCGGATTTGCTCGTCCAGGGTCAGGTTGCGGACGGCTTCCTTCTCTACCTTGTAGTAGTATTTCTTGATCAGGTCGCCCATTTCTTCCTGCTCTTCCTCGCTGAAGGCAGCCAGGACCTCTTCCTTGAGTTCGCTGAAAGCGGCGCTGCGCTCCTGCTTGGCAGAACCGGCCTTGGCAATGGCGTAGGCCTTGTCGTAAGCGATATCGTGGATTTTCTTTTCTACTGTTTCATTTTCCTCCTCGATAGCGTATTCGCGCACTTCCTTGCGGCCCGCCTTGTCAGCCAGCCGGTTCTGAGCGGCTATCTGATCTTTTACGGCTTCGTGGGCAAACTTGATCGCCTCGGTCATGTCCTCCTCCGAGATTTCGTCCATTTCCCCCTCGACCATCATGACAGAGTCTTCGGAAGCCCCGATAATCATGTCGATATCCGAGGACTCGAGCTGGGTCCGGGTGGGGTTGATGATGAATTCGCCATCTACGCGGCCCACCCGAACTTCGGAAATAGCGCATTCGAACGGAAAGTCCGAAAGCTGGATGGCGGCCGAGGCGGCCAGGCCGGCCATGGCGTCCGGCATGACGTCGTCATCGTGGGACATCAGCTGGATCATCACCTGGGTCTCGCAGTGGTAATTTTTAGGGAAGAGCGGGCGCAATACGCGGTCTACCAGCCGCATGACCAGGATTTCCCCGGTGCTGGGACGCGCCTCGCGCTTAAAGAACCCGCCCGGGTATCGCCCGGACGCGTGGAATTTTTCGCGGTAATCTACCGTGAGCGGCAGAAAATCCAAGTCGCTGGCCTTGTAGTTCGATACAACCGTACAAAGCAGCATACAGTTCCCGGAACGCACCACAACGGACCCGTGGGCCTGTTTGGCAAGTTTTCCGGTTTCGATAGAGATTTCCCTACCGTCTCCGAGGTCGATGACCTCCTGAAAAGCTTCTGGAATCATAAAATGGTATTAATCTCCCGAGCTACCGGGAGTTTGTTAAACAATGGTCTGCGGTGTTGTGTTGTGCAGGTCGACCAATGAAAAACCGGAAGTGAGCTTTTTATGTTGCCCTGCAAAGGCAGGGGCTTCAGGGTGGCGGGCAAGCCGCCGGTAAACAAACAGGGGAGCCCGACGGGCTCCCCTGCAATACGTTACTTACGAATATTCAGTTCCTTGATCAGGGTCCGATATTTTTCGATATCCTTTTTCTTCAGATAATCCAGCAGGCTGCGGCGTTTTCCCACCAGGCGAACCAGGGAACGCTCGGTGTTGTAGTCTTTCTGGTTGTTCTTCAGGTGCCCGGTCAGGTGGTTGATCCGTTCCGTGAACAGCGCAATCTGTCCCTCTGTGGAGCCGGTGTTGCTGTCCGATCCGCCGAATTTCTTAAAGATTTCGGCTTTTTTCTCTTTGGTTAAATACATGCCAATATTGTTGTAAATGATTTTTATGTATCCGATTGATTTTCAATCAGGCCGCAAAGATAGGAATTATTTCAGGATTTCCGTCCGGGCAGGCCCGGGAAATTTTAAACCTCAAAAGGTATCCCGCCTAATCCTCATCCGCTTCCTCCACACGCACCGGTTGGTTGAGTACCAGGTCCAGGTAGAGGTTGATTTTCTTTTTCAGGTCGCGGCGATGGACGATAAAATCCAAAAAGCCGTGTTCCAACACGAATTCTGCCGTCTGGAAGTCGACCGGCAGATCCTTGCCGGTGGCCTCTTTGACTACCCGCGGTCCCGCAAAGCCGATCAGTGCCCCGGGTTCGGCAATATTGATATCCCCGAGCATCGCGTAGGAGGCCGTTGTCCCGCCCGTGGTGGGATCCGTGCAGAGGGAGATATACGGCAACCCGGCCTCGGCCAGTTGCGCCAGTTTGGCACTTGTCTTGGCCAGCTGCATCAGTGACAGGGCCGCTTCCATCATCCGTGCCCCGCCGGACTTGGAGATCATCACAAAGGGGACCTTCTTTTCGATGGCCTTGTCGATGGCCCGGGCAATTTTCTCGCCCACCACGCTTCCCATGGATCCGCCGATAAAGCTGAAATCCATACAGGCGATCACCAGTTCCCGCCCCATGGACTTCCCGTGGGCCGTGCGGACAGCATCCTTGAGCCCGGTCTTCTTTTCGGCATCCTTGAGCCGGTCCTTGTATTTCTTGGTATCCTCGAATTTCAGCGGGTCCTTGGAGGAGAGCCCGGCATCCATCTCGGTGAATTTATTGTCGTCAAAGAGTATCTGGAAATACTCCTTGCTGCCGATGCGCACGTGGTAATCGTCTTCCGGGCTGACGTAGTGGTTCTTGGCCAGTTCCTCGGATTCGACAATCTTCCCTGTGGGCGATTTGTACCAAAGGCCCCTGGGGGTGTCCTTCTTTTCCTCAGTGGCGGTTTGTATTCCTTTTTCTTTTCTCTTGAACCAGGATGACATAATGTGTTATTTCAATTCCAAGTAACAGGGCATACCCGTAGGATGCCCGCGCTATTCCAATGGGGGACCGCCTAAAGCGTCCCCACGTTGTTCAGGTCTTCAAAGGCCTTCTTGAGCCGGGCGACAAAGGTTTTTTCCCCTTCCCGCAGCCAGACCCTGGGGTCGTAGTATTTCTTGTTGGGCGAATCGGGCCCTTCCGGGTTGCCGATCTGCGCCTGGAGGTAGCCCTCCTTATCTTTCATATAATCCCGAACGCCGGTCATGAAGGCGTACTGCAAGTCTGTGTCGATATTCATCTTGATTACACCGTAACCGATGGCCTCGCGGATTTCCTCCAGGGTGGAGCCCGAGCCGCCGTGGAAGACGAAATCGATGTGGTTGGCCCCTACCTTGTATTTCTCGCTGATAAATTCCTGGGAATTCTTGAGGATCTTCGGGGTAAGCTTCACGTTCCCCGGCTTGTATACCCCGTGCACATTGCCAAAAGCAGCAGCCACGGTAAAGCGGTGGCTTACCTTGGAGAGTTCCTCATAGGCGTAGGCCACTTCCTCGGGTTGGGTGTAGAGCTTGGAATCGTCCACGTCCGTGTTGTCGACACCGTCTTCCTCCCCCCCGGTGATCCCGAGCTCGATTTCCAGGGTCATGTTCATCTTGCTCATACGCGCCAGGTATTCCTTGCAAAGGGCGATGTTTTACTCGATGGGTTCCTCGGACAGGTCAATCATGTGGGAGCTGAACAGGGATTTACCCGTGGCGTTGAAATGGGCCTCGCTCGCGTCGAGCAGGCCGTCGATCCAGGGCAGGAGTTTCTTGGCACAGTGGTCTGTGTGCAGGATAACGGTGGCCCCGTAGGCCTCGGCCAATTCGTGTACGTGCCGGGCCCCGGCAATGGCTCCCTTGATGGCGGCGCGCTGCCCTTCATTGGACAGGCCCTTGCCCGCGTTGAACTGGGCGCCTCCGTTCGAAAATTGCAGGATGACGGGGGCCTTGAGTTCGGCAGCTGTTTCCAGGACGGCATTGATGGTATCCGAGCCGATGACGTTTACGGCCGGCAGGGCAAAGCCCTTGGACTTCGCATAGCTGAAAATTTCCTGTACTTCTTCACCGGTGGCAACGCCCGGCTTGATGGAATGCGGCATGTTTTGCGTTTTTTGGGTTGGTAGTTCGCTGCGACAAAAGTAATAATAATACCCGTTAAAACGGATAATTTATTCCGATCTGCAGCACGGAGTTGGCAAAATTGTAGTCCCGGAACCATCTTTTTCCCACGGGTTCGGCCGGGTTGTAGGTCTTGAATCCCAGGTCGGCCCGGAAGACGAAATAAGTAAAGTCGTACCGCAGGCCGAAACCGGTCCCCAGGGCGAGTTCCTCCAGGGAGGAGAACCCGTTGAAGGTGGCGGCAGGGTCGTCTTCGCTGTCCCAGACATTCCAGATATTCCCCACATCGCTGAACAGGGCCGCCTTCAGGTCGCCGACCAGGGGAAAGCGGTATTCCAGGTTCAGCGCCAGTTTGAAATTCGCGTCGTTGAAGTCATTCAGGTTGCTCGTACTCCCCGGGCCCAGGGAATACGGGAACCAGGCCCGGTTGTCGTTGGATCCCCCGCCGAAGTACGAGCGGACAAACGGGATGTCGTCCGAATTTCCGTAGGGGACGGCCAGGCCGATGAAGGTGCGGAAGGCGAGAACGTCGGTGGCATTGAGTTCCCAGTGCCGGATAAAGTCGAATTCACCTTTGAGGTATTGGGAAAACGGGACGCCAAAAACGAGCTTTTTGCCCGAGTCGTTCTCGTTGAAGGGTACGATATTCGTAAAGGCCGCCAGCAGGTTGCCCGCCCCTTCCAATTTCCAGCGGATCTGGTAAAAGCTGTTGTCGTTGATCCCGGTCTTGGAGTTTTTCGTGTAGGTGTAATTGGAAGTGAAAATCAGGTTGTTTTCCGTAAGGCGCTGCCGGCGTTCCTCCACCCGGAAAACATCTGCGTAGTCCTGGGAATTGGTAGGCGCAAGCCCCTGGTTGATGATGGCGTCGGTAAATCCGGTGGTCCCTTCCGGGATGGACAAACTCGGCGGGTCCTCGGGGGAATCCCCGGGTTCGTAGAATTCAGCCAGGTCCGGGTTGTTGAGGTACTCCGGGTCGCTTGCAACGTCGTTCAGGCGCCCATAGGAACTCTGGTACACATTGAAGAACCGGTCCGGGTTGACGTTGCGGACAAACTGGATGTTCAGCAATTCGATCAGGTGTTTTTTGAAATCCGTGGAGGACCAGCTGTAGCCCAATACGGCATTGAGGGTTTGTTTGTCCAGGCCGATATTCTTTTGGAAGCTCGTACCGACGGTCATCCGGGTCTTGGGCAACATGTAGTAGGGGATGATATTCGCCCCGTCTACCAACGGGAACCAAATCCGCGGGAATATCAGGTTGATATCCCCGCCGATTTCCGAAAAGAAATCCTCCCCCTGGGTATCGTCGCTCAGCAGGCCAAAGGTGCCCCTTGCCGACAGGCTCAGGGTTTCGGCCCCACCGAAAACATTCCGGGTAATCAGGGAGGCCCCCAGGCCAAAGCCCAGTCGCTGGATGTTGGAATGGGTCACGTCAAAATCCACCGCCAGGGAGTTTCGGGGCCGCGCACTGAGGGAGACGTTTGCATCCAGGCGGTCCC
>CAXQQM010000254.1:0-4679 GCA_964226055.1 Robiginitalea sp.
CAGGAAGTCCAGACCACTTCGACCACTGAATCAGCACAGGACATCATCGCCCTGCCCACCAACACGGCAGCACCTGATGCGGACAGCACCTATGTGGCCAGAACGGCCATCCTGTTGGACACCTACAACGACAATGAAACGGCCTATGTGTTCACCACCACGCCTGCCGGTATCCGCAATGACCTGGAAATTTCCAATGACGGTACCGGGGGCACCATCTCGTCCAATACATGGCTGAACCGGGATTTCAATACCTTCTGGGATGCGGAGACCACAGTCACCGATCAGGGGTGGTTTGCCGAAATACGAATACCCTTCAGCAGCCTCCGGTTCCAAGATACCGACGGGCGGGTCATTATGGGCCTAACGGTCCAGCGAAAGGTGGCCCGCAAACTCGAACGCCTGGTTTTTCCGGCGGTGCCTCCAAAGACCAACTTTGCCTTTTTGCGACCTTCCCTGGCCCAAAAAATTGTCCTTACGGGCATCAAACCCATCAAAACCTTATATGTGACGCCCTATGTGCTGGCCGGGCATGAACAAATCAATGCGCTGAATGATTCCGGGACGGGCTATGACCAACGCGGGGAATTTCAAGGAAACCTCGGCGGGGATGTGAAGTTCTCCATTACCAACAACCTGACGGCCGATTTTACGATCAACACGGATTTTGCCCAGGCCGAAGCCGACGACCAGCTGGTGAACCTGTCCCGGTTTTCTCTTTTCTTTCCTGAGAAACGCCAGTTTTTCCAGGAGCGGGCCTCCATATTTGACTTTCGAACCGGGGGGCTGAGCCGGTTGTTTTTCAGCCGTCGGATTGGCCTGACAGCTACTGGGGAACAGGTTCCCATCTATGGCGGGGTGCGCCTGATTGGCCGGATGAATACCTGGGACCTGGCTGTCCTGGATATGCAGACCCAACGGCAGGATACCATCCCATCGGAAAACTTCGGGGTACTTCGCCTTCGCAAGCGCGTTTTTAACAGGAACAGTTACCTGGGCGGCATGTTCACCAGCCGGATTGACACAGAAGGCAACAGCAACCTGGCTTACGGCGTGGATGGGCTGATCCGCGTGGCCGGGGACGATTACCTAACACTCCAATGGGCTCAGACCTTTGACAGCCGGTTTGTGGACCAGGCAGCCGCTGACTTTAAAAGCGGGCGACTGGCCCTGGAGATGAACCGCAGGCGCCGCAGGGGCTTTGGTTATACGGTAGGGGCGATATTTTCCGGCCCAAATTACAACCCGGGGGTAGGATTTGTGGATCGGAGCGACTTCAAATACGGCACGGCGGCCCTGTCGCATACCTGGTTCCGGGAGTCCGGCCCCTTTATCTGGCACAAGCTGGAGGCTCTGGGCAATGCCTACCTGGACAATTCGAGCAACTATGTATTATCTTCTGAGTATGGCGCAGAATGGTCCTTTTCCAGGCGTAACCTGGACGGTGGCAGTGTCCTGGTAAAAAAAGTCTACGAAAACATCCTGACGGATTTTCCGCTGGCCGAAGGCGTGGTCATCCCGCCGGGCATGTATGATTTCTACCGGATCAGCGGCACGTATTCCATGGCGGTCGACCGGACGGTGCGGACAGGGGCCGTGCTGGAAACCGGTACATTTTACGATGGCTGGCTGCACACCCTGACGTTGACTCCTTCCTGGTACCAGTCGAAGTATTTCCAGCTGAACCTCGAATACAGTTATAACTACGGGATATTTGACAACCGGAACGAAATATTAAACTTCCATATTGCCCGCCTCCGCGTTGGAACGGCACTCAACCGGCATATTTCCACGAATGCCCTATTGCAATACAACGGGGCCCAGGACCTGCTTTCGTACAACGTCCGATTCCGCTGGAATTTCCGGGAAGGCCAGGACCTATGGATCGTAGTCAATTCGGGCCTGAATACAGACCGGATGGCTTTCACCCCCAACCTGCCACGCACCGCGAACCGCTCCATCCTCCTGAAATACATCCATACTTTTATCTTTTAGGAAGGGGCATAGGGCCAGGTACATATGGCGGGGGGCTCGCTGTCTCCGCTGTTACTACCCGCATTTAGAAGACCCACAGTCGGTGCAGGTCAAACAACCCTCCTGATAGATCAGATTCGCGGACTTGCAGTTGCTGCACTTCTGGCCTTTGGCTGCCACGCCATCGGCCACATATCTTTTTAAAGCCCGTGCCACGCCGTTTTTCCACGTGTTGATCTGTTCGCTATCGAGTTGCAGGCTGCCAATAAGGTCGACAATGTTTTCGATCGGCATGCCATGGCGAAGCGTACCGGATATCAGTTTGGCGTAATTCCAGTATTCGGGATCGAATTTATGGGATAATCCTTCGATCGTCGTTTTATAGCCCCTGGTGTTTTTATATTGAAAATCATAACGGGAATTCCCGTCTTCATCTTTGTTTTTAATAATCAGCCCCTTCTCCACCCAACGGGGAATCAGGATGCCATCTTCGTCATCGGCCAGCCCGGTAAAGATTTCGTAGGGTTTGTTGTCGATAAGCCCGATAAAGGCGATCCATTTTTCCTTGTTGTTCTGAAAACGCACGACATCGGCCTCAAGGGTCTGCGGTCGCTTGGTGGGGAAGGCCGTCAGGGTATTCTGGGAATCCTCCTTGTTGTCATCGTTGGATATGAGAACCCCCGAACGCGAACCATCGCGATATACGGTAACGCCCTTGCAACCGGCTTTCCAGGCTTCCAGATAGAGTTTGCCGACCAGTTCCTCCGAAACGTCGTTAGGCAGGTTGATGGTAACGCTGATGGAGTGGTCCACCCACTTCTGTACTTCACCCTGCAGGCGTACCTTGCTCAGCCAATCCACATCATTGGAGGTGGCCTTGTAGTAGGGCGACTTTTCAACGATGGCATTGATCTCCTCCTGGCTGTAATTTTTGTCCGTATCGTAGCCTTTGGCAATCATCCAGGCCTTGAACTGGTGGTGGAATACGAGATATTCTTCCCATGAATCGCCCACCTCGTCCACAAAATCGACGCGTGCTTCCTTGTCGTTCGGGTTGACTTTCCTCCGACGTTTGTAGACCGGAAGAAAAACGGGTTCAATACCCGAAGTAGTTTGGGTCATCAAACTTGTAGTGCCCGTTGGGGCGATGGTCAAAAGGGCAATGTTCCGCCGGCCATGTTCGAGCATTTCATAGTACAGTTTTTCATCGGCCTCTTTTAACCGGAGGATAAAGGGATTTTCCTTTTCGCGCTGCGCATCGAATATCCCGAAGGCACCGCGGTCCCGGGCAGTTTGTACGGAGGCCCGATAAGCCTCCAGGGCGATGGTCTTATGTACTTCAACTGAGAATTCATTGGCTTTTTTACTGCCATAACGCAAACCAAGGGCAGCGAGCATATCGCCTTCTGCGGTAATGCCTATACCTGTTCTGCGGCCTTCCTCAGCCTTTTTCCTGATGTTCTGCCAGAGTTTGTATTCCACCATTTTGGTTTCATCCAACTCGGGGTCATCCTCGATTTTCTTCAAAATGGCATCTACTTTTTCGAGCTCCAGATCGATGATGTCGTCCATGATGCGTTGTGCTGCCGCAATATGTTTTTTAAAGAGGGGAAAATTAAAGGACGCTTCTTCCGTAAAGGGCTCTTCTACATAGCTGAAAAGATTGATTGCCAGCAAGCGACAGGAATCATAGGGGCAAAGTGGAATTTCACCACAGGGGTTTGTCGATACGGTCTTATAACCCAGGTCAGCGTAGCAATCCGGTACTGATTCGTCAATAATTGTATCCCAGAACAGAATTCCCGGTTCGGCTGATTTCCATGCATTGTGCACTATTTTTTTCCAGAGTTGAGATGCCTTTATTTTTTTGGAAAATTTTGGATCGCTGCTGTGGATAGGGAATTTTTGGGTGTAATGCCCGTCCATTTCAACAGCTTTCATAAAAGCATCGTCTATACGCACGGAAACGTTCGCACCCGTTACCTTGCCCTGCTCCATTTTTGCATCGATAAAGTCTTCCGCATCGGGATGGTTGATGGAAACGGAAAGCATTAAGGCTCCCCTTCGACCATCCTGTGCAACTTCGCGGGTGGAGTTCGAATAGCGCTCCATAAAGGGAACCAACCCCGTGGAGGTCAGGGCCGAATTTTTCACCGGCGAGCCTTTGGGCCGGATATGAGAAAGGTCGTGTCCAACCCCACCCCGGCGTTTCATCAATTGCACCTGCTCCTGGTCGACTTTCATTATAGCCCCATACGAATCCGAATTGCCGTCGGTTCCGATGACAAAACAGTTGGAAAGTGAAGCGATCTGATAGGGATTGCCGATGCCTGCCATCGGACTTCCCTGGGGTACGATGTATTTGAAGTTTTTGATCAGGTCAAAGATTTCTTCCTCCCCAAGGGGGTTCGGATACTTTTCCTCGATCCGGGCGATTTCACCGGCGATCCTTCGGTGCATATCGTCCGGGGTACGCTCATAGATATTCCCGTCGGAATCTTTAAGGGCATATTTGGTCACCCAGACGCGGGCAGCCAGGTCGTCGCCCTTAAAATAAGCCAGGGAAGCTTCAAATGCTTCTTCCTGGGTGAATGTCTGCGTAGGCTCGTGGATTGTAGATGTAGGCATCGATTGAATTTTATGGATTGCGAAGTCTTGAAATCAGCCATAAAACTAGACAAAAAGTAAATGGTTTTATTATGATA
>CAXQQM010000255.1:0-7296 GCA_964226055.1 Robiginitalea sp.
GGAGCCGCCGGGCAAACTTGCGGAACTGCCAGCTGTGGTGTTCCGTAGCGCCCAACAGGTCGATGAGGTTTTCCTCCCCCAGCGCGTCGGCCTGATGGAGGAGGCGAAAGCCGTTTTCGCGAACCTCCCGGTCGAAATCGGGGCCGGTGGTCCGTCTGAGGTCCCCCAGGTACTCCCTGCCGGTATCCCGGTCGGCATACCCATCGGTGAGCAGGGCGAGCAACCACCACAATTGTTTCAGGTTCGGGGCCTGGATCAGCGGATTGTCGGCTGTCCGGTCCAGGTATTCGGCCCGCCCGTCGGGAAACCCCGACCACAACCTGTAGAGCACCGCCTCCCGGATTTCGTAGCTGGGGGCATCCAGGAGGCCTTCAAGCCAGAGCCGCATCCCTGGGTCGTCAGGCGATGCAATACTGAGCAGGGCCTTCTGCACCTCGGGCCGGGAATCTGCCCGGGACTTTTCCAGCAATTCAGGGCCAAATAATGCCCCGTATCGGGTGGCCAGGGCTGCCCGGTATGGCGCCGCATCAAAGGCCTCCCAGGCACTTAGCAGCACCTCCTGGTCCGGGGCCGCAATATCACGGGTGGCCTGATCACTATCAGCTGGCGGATGGTCGGCCCCGGGCCCTGCTCCTCCCCCCTGCCCGCTGCCTGCTTCACCTGATATCAAGTCCAGGTACCGGGCCAGGGAAGCATCCCGATCCCGTAGGTAGGAAATAGCCTCATCATAGGGAAAATCTTTTGCCTCCAGCCATTGTTCACGAAAACCATCCAGGGAGGTACCTGCCGCGCCCTCCATCAACTCCAAAAAACCGTCAACCGTTGCATTGCCAAATGCAAAGGCTTGCAGGTAGGCCCGGATCCCCTCCCGAAAAGCCGTGTCCCCCACCTGGTCCCTCAGGGCCAAAAGCGCCCACGCACCTTTTTCGTAGAAGGTCAAACTGCCTGATCCCGGGTCCAGCAGCGACTCCCCGCTGCCATCCCGGCTGAGTTGCTTCAAAGCATTGGCGGAACGGTAAAGCGCCCAGTACATTTCCCGCTCCCCCAGGATATGGCCTTCGGCCAGGTAGGCATAGTATGTCGCAAACCCTTCATGCAGCCAGTGCTGGCCCCCGTCGGTTTCGGTCACCAGGTTTCCAAACCATTGGTGGGCGAGTTCGTGAGCATTGACGTTCAGGTAGTTGCGATCATTCACCCCGATGGAATCCACCAGGTAGGAATCGGCAAAAAATGTGGTTCCTGTATTCTCCATTCCCGCATACATAAAATCGCGAACCGGCACCTGTTTGTAGTTCTGCCAGGGATACGGCACCCCGATCTCGCGCTCCAGAAAGTCGAAGATCCGATCGGTATGTCGGTATGTCCTGCGGGCATCCGCCCGGCGGCCATCAGGAAAATACAAGGGGATGGGCACCCCGGAGGCCGATCGCATCACAATACTGTCGTACCGGCCAATGGCAAATGCCAGCAGGTAACTGCTCATCGGTTGCTCCATATCATAAGTCCAGGTTACAGAGTCCCCGTCGACGCGTTTCACCTTCAACACCCCATTGGCAATAACTTCCCGGCCGGGTGAAGCCGTAATTTCCAGGTCGAAGACTACTTTTTCGCGCATATCGTCGAAACTGGGTACCCAGTGGCTGCTGTACTTGCCCTGTCCCTGCGTCCAAATCTGAACATCGCCCCCATCGCCTTCCCGACCGATGAAATAAACCGTTTGCCTGGGGCGGGCAAGGTAATCGATTCGCAATTCGTGGAGGCCCGGGTCCCGAGGGGCAACCAATGCGAGTTCTTTGCCGTTTGCTGTAAAAGTGGCGGGTTGGCCGTCCACCGTCAGACGGTGGATCTCCATATTGTGGGCATCCAGGTAGATACTGTCTGGCTTCCCGGCTAAATGGAATGTATAGTGCACGGTTCCCCGGATGGAATGGTCAGAGGCCTCCGGGCGGATGGATATGGTGCCGGAAATAAAATCTACCCGGTCTTCCTGGCCACTGGCTATTGCCAGGAAGCACATCAGCACCAGGGACAGGAATCGGGTTTGCATGGACGATTTGAAAGGGTTCGTTTCCCAAATTTAGGCATTTGCACGGTTGCAGGAATATGGGGGAACCCTTAATTTAGTCCGATGCAACCCGATCCCAGGAATACCCCGATCGCGTACCTGAAGGGAGTCGGGCCCGGGAGGGCCCGGCTGCTGGAGTCCGAACTGGGGCTGAAGACGTTCCGGGACCTGCTGTATTTCTTCCCGAACCGCTACATCGATAAAACCCGTTACTACAAAATCCGGGAATTGGAGCGAAGCAGCGCGGAAGTCCAGTTGGTCGGCAAAATTGTGCACCTGAAGACCGTGGAGCAAAAACGGGGCAAGCGCCTGGTGGCGACTTTCCGGGACGATACCGGGGAAATGGAACTCGTCTGGTTCCGGAGCCAGAAGTGGTTCAGGGAGCGGTTAAAGCTCGGGGAACCCTATGTCATTTTCGGGCGGGTCAATTGGTACAACGGTGCATTTTCCATGCCGCACCCGGACCTGGAACTCCTCTCAACCCACCAGCAGCAAAAGCGGATCAGGATGCAACCTGTCTACCCGTCTACAGAGAAACTCACCCGTCAGGGTATTTCCAACCGGCTCCTTACCCAATGGGTGGCAGCGGTCCTGGCACAGGTTCGGGAAGTCCTGCCGGAAACACTGCCGGACCACATCCTTGAGGCCCTGCAATTGCTCCCGAAACCCCAGTCGCTGGTCCACATCCACTTTCCGGAATCCAATGCGCTCCTGGCCCGGGCCCAGGCCCGCCTGAAGTTCGAGGAACTGTTCTACATCCAACTGGCCCTCCTCTCCAAAAAACACGAACGGAAAAAACGGATCCGCGGTTTTCTCTTTGAACAGGTGGGTGAACTTTTCACAGCGTTTTACAAAGACCACCTCCCGTTTGATTTGACCGGGGCCCAGAAACGGGTAATTCGCGAAATCCGGGCAGACCTGGGGAGCAACGCCCAGATGAACCGGCTGCTTCAGGGGGATGTCGGCTCCGGGAAGACTATCGTGGCCGTACTCACCATCCTCCTGGCGCTGGACAACGGGTACCAGGCCTGCCTGGTGGCCCCCACAGAAATCCTGGCCCAGCAACATTTCAACGCGGTTCGCGAGTTACTGGAACCGCTGGGTGTGACCGTCGGACTGCTCACGGGATCCGTAAAGGAAAAAGACCGCAAACCCCTCCTGGCCGGTCTGTCGGATGGCAGTTTACCCATCCTGATAGGGACCCACGCCGTTTTAGAGCCCCGGGTGCGGTTTAACAACCTCGGCCTGGCCATTATCGACGAACAACACCGGTTCGGGGTAGCCCAGCGCGCCAAACTCTGGAAAAAGAACAAGCGCCCCCCGCACATCCTGGTGATGACGGCCACCCCGATCCCCCGGACCCTGGCCATGAGCCTCTACGGGGACCTCGACATCAGCCATATCGATGAACTGCCGCCCGGGAGGAAGCCAGTCCGGACCGTCCTGAGGAGCGACCGGGACCGGCTCCGCGTCTTCGGCTTCCTGAAGGACGAGATTCGCAAGGGCCGCCAGGTATACATCGTTTACCCGCTGATCCAGGAATCCGAAGCGATGGATTACAAAGATTTGATGGACGGTTTTGAAAGTATCAGCCGGGAATTCCCGCAACCGGACTTCCAGGTATCCATTGTCCACGGGCAGATGAAACCGGAGGCCAAGGAATACGAAATGCAGCGGTTTGCGGAAGGCAGGACACAGATCATGGTGGCCACAACAGTGATCGAGGTCGGGGTGAATGTCCCGAACGCCAGCGTCATGGTCATCGAGAGTGCCGAGCGTTTCGGGCTCTCCCAGTTGCACCAACTCCGCGGGCGGGTGGGCCGCGGGGCCGACCAGAGTTATTGCATCCTGATGTGCGGTGAGAAATTATCGGAAGAAGCCCGCACGCGCCTGCAAACCATGGCCCGTACGAATGACGGCTTTGAAATTGCAGAAACCGACCTGAAATTACGCGGCCCGGGCAACCTGATGGGAACCCAGCAAAGCGGGGTGCTGAGCCTGCGGATCGCCGACCTGGTGAGGGACCGGGAACTCTTGCAGTCTGCCCGTGAATTCGCCCGCAACCTCCTGCTGGCGGACCCGGGCCTGGATCAGGCGGAAAACCGGGTGGTCCGCACCAAATTGGAGCAAATGGAGGTTTTCCGGAACCGCTGGGACTATATCAGCTAGCCCAGGACCCTTTCGCCGGGCCGGGCCCCGTTAGTTTGACCTGTCCATACTGCGCGCCCGTGCCTTATCCGATGTGCCCACCCTAATTAATGTCTTCCCCGGCCTCCAGTTTAGCGATATTCGCCTCAATGGCATTCTGGTTCAGTTCGTCCGGGGCGCGTTCCCGGGCAATCTTCAGGTGCCTCAGCGCCTTCTGGTAATCGCCCAATGCGCTGTAGCCACGTGCCAGTCCATAGTCTACCGGCCAGGTGTTTTTATGGTTTTTGGCGTTCTTCTGAAACACTCTCAGGGCCTGTTCGGGTTGGCCGCGAGCAATCAATTGCCGGCCGTAGCCGTGTACCTGGAATACGGTCCCCAGTTGCAAAGCTTCGTCTATGGCGGCCTCGGACGCTTCCGTTTTGCCCTGGGCATCGAGGATCTGTGCCTTGATGCTCAGGTTGTTGAAGTCTTTCTGGCTGAAGAATTGGCCGGAAATGGCCGCGTTGATCCAGCCGAGCGCTTCGTCCAGGTCACCCCCGTTGTTGAGCGCATAATTGGCCGCCTGCTCCCATGACTGACGCGTAAAGCCTTCCTGGTTCTGCAGCTTCTGCCGGATAAATGCCATGGTCAGGGAGGGGGTGTCGAACTCCACCTTAAAGGGAATTTCCTTTTTTTCCCAGCGGAGGCTGGCGGTAGCCCCGTTGGCCGATAATTCGGAGAATCCGTACTCCAGCCATTCCGTATGCGGGGTTTCACGGGTGGAGACATCAACGCGGAGGGCATCTTCCGAAGGGTCGTAAAAATAACTCCCCCATGCCCCGCTGTTGTTCGAGAAAATAACAGTTGCCCGGTCGTCCGGGTGGATGACCATATGAAGGCCGTATGTGCCGGCTGGTAAGGGTTGCCCTTCCACCAGGGCATCATGGGTCAGGCTGAAGGTCGTGTTTTCATTGGCTCCAGCCCGCCAGGGGGATTCAGCTGCTGTGCCGAAGCCCAGGTTGTTCATGCCGTAAGGCACCAGGGCACCCCAGATTTCCCGTCCGTTTACTGCAGGCCGGGAATATTCAATGGTCATATCGCTGATCCCTACCCGCTGGGTAACCCGGGCCATCTGACTGCCCCTTGGCAGGTCCAGCTGGGCCTGGAGCGGGATTGCCATCAACCCCAGAAGGAAGGGGAAAACCATTTGCTGCAACCGGGAGGCTACCCCCCGTTGCATGGAGTAAATTTGTTCCATTTGTCTTGTATTTAGTTGATTTATAGTTAGCTGTTTATAAGTTAGCCCCTGTTGGAAGTGACGGTGTTAGCAATATGTTAAACAACGGTCCGCCCGTGTTAAAACCAACCGGAATCGGGAACGCCCGACGGGGGTTTACCTGCTTAAGTTAGCAAAATCACTGCGGTTTATAAGATCCTGCCCGTTTTGGGCATCGTAATTTCAAGGGGATGCATTTTCCCAAAGGGGTCCCGATTAGTATCTTCGTAGGCGCTTTTTATGAAACTTATCGAGCCATTCGCACTATGAGCAAGACACTATTTGACAAAGTATGGGACTCCCACGTGGTCCGCAAAATAGAAAACGGGCCGGATGTCCTTTTCATCGACCGCCATCTGGTCCATGAAGTGACGAGCCCGGTGGCATTCCTGGGGTTGAAAAACCGGGATATCCCGGTACTCTACCCCAACCGGACCTTTGCCACTGCCGACCACAATACCCCCACCAGGAACCAGCACCTGCCGGTTAAGGACCCGCTTTCGGCCAAACAACTCGAAGCCCTGGAACAAAATGCCGCCGAACACGGTATCCCCTATTGGGGCCTGGGTCATGAAAAGAACGGAATCGTACACGTAATCGGGCCCGAAAACGGAATCACCGTTCCCGGGGCGACCATTGTGTGCGGAGACTCCCACACGTCCACCCATGGGGCATTCGGGGCAATTGCCTTTGGAATCGGAACATCTGAAGTAGAAATGGTCCTGGCCACCCAGTGCATTATGCAGCCCAAGCCCAAGCGCATGCGGATCAACATCGACGGAAAACTGAGCGAGGCGGTTACCCCAAAAGACGTGGCGCTCTATATCATCTCCAGGTTGACCACTTCCGGTGCCACCGGGTATTTTGTGGAATATTCCGGGGAGGTTTTCCGCAATATGAGCATGGAAGGCCGGATGACCGTTTGCAACCTGAGTATCGAAATGGGTGCCCGCGGCGGGATGATTGCCCCGGACGAAAAAACCTTTGAATACATCCGCGGCCGGGAATATGCGCCAAAAGGCGCCGACTGGGATGCCGCCATGGATTACTGGAAGACGCTGCATTCGGATTCGAACGCCGTGTTCGACAAGGAAATCAATTTCTATGCCTCAGATATTGAACCGATGATTACCTACGGGACAAACCCGGGGATGGGAGTCGGCATTTCACGCACTATCCCAACGGCGGAATCCATGGAAGGCGGCGTAGCCACTTATCGCAAATCCCTGGAGTATATGGACTTTGCTGAAGGAGAGGCGATGATCGGTAAGCCGGTCGACTTTGTATTCCTCGGCAGCTGTACCAATGGCCGCATCGAGGACTTCAGGGCCTTTTCGAAAATCGTACAAGGGAGGAAGAAAGCCGATCATGTCACGGCCTGGCTCGTACCCGGTTCCCACAAGGTGGAAACGGCCATCCGGGAGGAAGGCATCCTGGACATCCTCCAGGCGGCGGGTTTTGAATTACGCGAACCCGGGTGCTCCGCCTGCCTGGCGATGAACGACGACAAAATTCCAGCCGGCAAATACGCTGTGAGCACCTCCAACAGGAACTTTGAGGGAAGACAGGGGCCCGGGGCCCGTACGCTGCTGGCCAGCCCGCTGGTAGCAGCTGCCGCAGCAGTTACCGGGAAGGTAACAGACCCCAGGGAACTCCTGGAACCCGAACTGGCCTGATACTGAAAGGCATTACAAAAACCCAAAGGGTACTCAAAAGACGAATACCCGTATTAAAAAGCATTCAAATGGCATACGATAAATTCACCATCCTGAGAAGTACAGCTGTCCCGCTGCAGATCGGAAGAGCACACGTCTGAACTCCAGTCACA
>CAXQQM010000256.1:0-3355 GCA_964226055.1 Robiginitalea sp.
CGGGGCCAACCTGATTGCCAACGATGCGATCGAACAGGTCATCCTCAACGGGGAGGCCCGGGCATACGGCTGGGAATTCCTGCTGCGGAAGAACACGGGCGCCCTCACGGGGTGGATCGCCTATACGCTGGCCAAATCCGAACAACGCACCCCGGGACGCGAGCAGGTTACCTTTATGAACCGGACCGTGGACGAACCGGGGATCAATTTTGGGGAGTGGTACAACACGCCCTATGACAAAAGGCACGATGTGGCGGTGTTTGGCAGTTACGAAATCGACGACCGCTGGAGCCTGAATGCGAATTTTATCTACCAGACCGGCCAGCCCACGAATTACCCGGTGGGCCAGTTTGAATTTGAAGGGCTCGTGGTGCCCTATTACGGGCTCCGGAACCAGGAACGCCTGCCGGATTACCACCGGCTGGACCTTTCGGCCACCCTGCGCCCGCGGGAAAAGCCGGACAAGAAGATCCGGGGCGAATGGGTCTTCAGTATCTACAATGTGTACAACCGGATGAATGCCGCGTCCATCAACTTCCGCCAAAACCAGGATACGGGGCGGAACGAGGCCATCCGCACATCCATTTTCGGTATTGTGCCGTCGGTAACCTATAATTTCCGTTTCTGAGATGAAGAAGATTCGTTCTTTCCGCCCCCTTTTCCCGCAGACCTGGATCCTCCCGGCGTTCCCCCAGGTGTTGCTGCTGGTGTTGCTGCTGGTAAGCCTTTCGGCCTGCGAGGACGTCATCGAAGTGGAAACCCCCGTGGAAGACCCGCGCCTGGTAGTAGAAGGCCTGATCCGGGTGGATACCACCCAGGAGTTTGTCCCCGTGGAAATCCGCCTCACCCAGACGGCCGGGTTTTTCGATACAGTTCAGCCTGTCAGCGATGCCACGGACGTAGTGATCCTCTTGCAGGAAATCCGGGACGGGGCACCCACAGGGAATACCTTTTCCAGGGCCCTGGCGGAGGTGGACCCGGGAAGCGGCGTGTATGTCCCCGACCCCACCTTTGACGCCGACCAGCGGCTGCGGGTTTCCACAGTTCTCGCTGCCGACTATGTCTATACGCTGATCCTTACCTGGCAGGGGCGCCGCTATGCGGCAGTGACGGAATACGTGCCTTCGGTCCCCATCGACCGGGCCGAACCGGGCGACCGCACGCTTTTTGACGAGGACGAGACCGAAGTAGTGGTGGCCTTTACCGATACACCCGGGGAAGGTGATTATTACATTTTTGATTTTGGTTTCGGGGAGTTCCTGCCCTCCGAGGATTCGTTTTCGGACGGGGAACAGCTCGAATTTTCCTTTTTCTACGACCAGTCATTCGATCCGGGGACGGAAATCGAAATCTCCATCCTGGGGGCCGACCAGGTATTCTACAACTACATGCTCCTGTTGGTGGAACAGGCCGGGGACAGCGGCAACCCGTTCCAGACCCCTGTGGCCACCGTCCGCGGGAACGTTTTTGATGTCACCGACCTGGACAATATCGACAACGCCGACAATACCGGCCAGCCCGATGTATTTCCCCTGGGCTTTTTTGCCATCGTACAGGAATTCAACGCCACGGTTACAATTGAATAAATGGTAATCCCGCCATGAACCCAAGATGAAACACCCCGTCCCGGCATACCCCTCCCCCAACCTGTTCCGTGCAGCAATTCGCCTGGCCATCCTGCTCATTCTGGCTGTTTGCGTTAAAGGGTGCGAAGAGGTGGTGGAGGTGGAAACCCCCGCGGAACCGCCCCGGCTGGTGGTGGGCGGGCTGCTTCGGGTGGATATGGAGGAGGCCTTTATCCCGGTGCGGATCCAGTTGACAGAAACCAGCGGATTTTTTGGTTCGCGACCCGTCACCCAGGCCGATGCAGCGATCATTACTGTCAACCGGTACGACGGGGAAACCCTTGTGGAGACTTTTAATTCCAACCTGGCCGAGGAGGCCCCCGGTACGGGCATCTATATCCCGGACCCAAACGCATTATTCGACCAGCGCATCCCGACCATTTTCCTGAATGAGGAAGTCCAGTTCATACTCCAGGTTCGTCATCAGGGGCGGCAATACCTGGCGGAAACCTGGTACCAACCCGCTCCGCCCATCGATATCCTGTTGCAGGGAAACCGGACCCTGGACGGGAGGGACGAAACCGAACTCATCGTATCCTTCACAGACCCTGCAGAACGGGAAAATTATTACCTGTTTGAATTCGGGGATGCCCGATACCTGGTCACCGAAGACACGTTTTACCAGGGTCAGTTTTTCCAGTTTTCCTATTTCTATGAAGACCCGCTCCCGGCAGGGACCGAGCTGGAAGTGCGCCTAATGGGGGCGGACCAGCAATTCTACAACTACATGGACCTGTTGATTGACCAGAGCGACCTCACGGGGCCTTTCCAGTCGCCTGCCGCCACCGTCCGCGGCAATGTTTTGGACGCCACGGGTTTGGACAACCAGGACCGTTTTGACAACACCGACCGGCCCGATATCTTTCCCCTGGGGTATTTTGCCGTCGTACAGGAGCATACCCGCACCCTTACGATCCGCTGATTGGGTGATCCCTAAAATACCGGGCCACCGCCTCCCGGACCAATTCCCCTGCGTGGGCCATATTCCACTGCAGGTTATGCTCCGGGTTGGCCGCCTCGATCACAGCGGTCAGGCCCGCATCCCTGAGGGTATCCCGGTTGGCCGTACAACTGCCGCAAACCGCATAAACCGGGATGCCGTGTTCGGCGCCCAGGGCCGTCACCCCCTGGATGAGTTTGCCTTGCAGGCTCTGGGAATCAATCCGGCCTTCCCCGGTGATGATTCCGTCTACCGCAGCTTCCCCGAGATAATCGGCTATCCCGTTTAACCGGAAGACAAAATCGGTACCCCCCATAAACCGGGCCCCAAGGAACACCTTCAGGCCGTAGGCTGTTCCCCCGGCCGCCCCGGCTCCGGCTTCCTCCCCGGCAGCTTTTCCCAACTGGCGGGTGACCACCTGGTCCAGGTGGCGCAAGCCGCGGTCCAGTTGTCCGACGGCTTCCGGCCCCGCCCCTTTTTGGGGGGCATATACACAGGCCGCCCCGTTCGGGCCCCACAGCGGGTTGGACACGTCGTTCACAGCCACTACTTCCACCCCGTCCGGGAGGACTTCCCGGGGCGCGACTACCCGGGCGACTGTTCCAAGGCTGGCGCCTACCGGCCGGAGCAGCCGGCCATCCCCATCGTAAAATTCAAACCCGAAAGCGGCAGCGATCCCCATCCCGGCATCGTTGGTGGCACTCCCGCCCAGGCCGACATAAACCCTCCGGGCGCCTTGTCCGACAGCAGCCCGGATAAGCTGGCCAGTCCCCAGGGTGCTGGTTTGCAG
>CAXQQM010000257.1:0-6387 GCA_964226055.1 Robiginitalea sp.
TATCCTCCTCATCCTCGTAAGATCCATCTACAAAACTAATGCGCAACAGATCTGTCAGGCTGAGCATGCCCACAATCTTCTTGCTGCTGACCACCGGGATGTGGCGGATGCGGTGCTTCTTAAATAATTTTTCTGCTTTTTCCAGACTGTCGGTGGTATTGAGCACCACCAGTTGGGTGCTCATGATACTGGATACCGGGATGCGTTCTTTTACGCTCATAGCTGCATGGTTTATGTTGTATTAAATATCCCATTTAACGGGCACCCAAAGAATGACAATTATCATACTGGGCCGCAGTGGCTCCGGGTAGCGCCCATCCGGCCCAAAATGGTTAATTTTGCATCTCCCCGCAGGTCGGATGCCTCCGGGAGGATCAAATTGTCGAACTATGGATTTAATGATCATCGGAGGCGGGCCCATCGGTATTGCCTGTGGCCTGGAAGCGAAGAAAAAGGGGATTTCCTACACCATCATCGAGAAAGGGCCCATAGTGAATTCGCTGTTCAACTACCCGGTGAATATGCAGTTCTTCTCCTCCTCGGAGCGCCTGGAAATCGACGAAATCCCGTTTATCAGCAAGGAAGCCAAACCCAAGCGCAACGAGGCACTGGAATACTATCGGCGGATCGTGACATCCAACCAACTGAATATCCGTCTCTTTGAAAAAGTCGGCCGGATACATCGGGGGGAGGACGGTTTTACGGTACAGACAAACCGGGGGGAGTACGCCGCCCGAAATATCATCATTGCCACGGGGTTCTACGACCTGCCCAACCTGCTGGAAGTCCCCGGGGAGGACCTGCCCAAGGTGTCGCACTACTATAAGGACCCGCACTTCTACGCCAGTCAGAAACTCGCCGTGATCGGTGCGAGCAATTCGGCAGTGGATGCCGCCCTGGAATGCTGGAGGAAAGGGGCCGAAGTCACCATGATCGTCCGGGGGCCTGAAATCGGGCAACGGGTTAAATACTGGGTACGGCCGGATATCCTCAACCGGATCGAAGAAGGCAGTATCCAGGCGTATTACAACAGCGAGGTGACCCGTATTGACGAGGAATCCATCGAAATCCGCACGCCGGAGGGGATCCGAAGCATCCCGAATGACTTTGTCCTGGCCCTTACCGGCTACCAGCCGAATTTTGAATTCCTGGAACGGGCGGGGATCCGGTTATCGGACGATGCCAAACGACTGCCGGCTTACAACCCGGAGACCATGGAAACGAATGTACCCGGGCTCTACCTTGCGGGGGTAATCTGCGGGGGGATGGAAACCCACAAATGGTTTATCGAAAATTCACGTGACCACGCCCGCCTGATCCTCAATCATATCGCAGGGAAAATGGAGGCCGCTCCAGACACGGACCGGCCCTAGCCCATCCGGCCCTTTGCCGGGCCCGGATAGAGCCTCTATTTTCTTCATTACGACTCAAATGACTCCCTGATAGGTTTTTACGTCATTATTAAGGGTGAAAAAACAAGCAGGAGTCCGCCTTGTGGTGTATTTTTTGGATGGAATGCAAATTACACGGTGAACCCGAAACCAAAAATACCCTATGAAGTTGATGGGTACAACAACCTTATTATTATCCCTGCCCCTTTTCTGGGCTTGCAATATGAAAAAAGAAGAATCCGGGGAATTGCCGGAGGGGGACGTGGACGTTGCCGTGGAAGCACCCTATATCGATGTGGACATGCCGGAAGGGAATTTCAATACCCAGCATACATTTATTTCAAGTAAGTCCGAGCTGGCCGATCGCATAGGGGATTACCGCATCATTTACTCAGACTAGCCCCGAAACACCCAGTAAACACATCCATTAATTAAATCCAATAGTATGTCGCTTCTCACCATTATATTAAACCTCTTGTTGCCGCCCGTTGCTGTCTTTATGCAGCACGGGGTAGGAACCACCCTGTTAATCAGCATCTTACTCACGCTCCTGGGTTGGTTGCCCGGTGTCATCCACGCATTTTTGGTCAATAGTTGATCGGGACATGCAGCCGGAATAACATAAAATCCTAATAATTAAAACTGCCGGTACCTGGAGAGGATCAGCATATAGAGTCCGTAGCAGAGCAGACCGAGTGCAATCACCCCAACCAGCCACGGACCGCCTGCCTCCCTCAGGAAGGAAAATGCCCGGGACATTCCGCCCACTTGTTCGTCCCCTCCGGTCTGCAACCAGGAGGTCGCCCGGATAAAAATATAGGCCAGGATCAGCATGACAAGCCCCCGGGCATACAATCCTGCATACCCGATGTTCCTGACCAGCCGACGCGTCTCTGTGGTACGGATGTCATCCAGGTGGTATTTGGAGATGAAAGTCCCCCTGGTGGCCTGCACGAACTGATATCCCCCCTTGATAACCAGGCCGATGGCGAATAGTGCGAATACAATGTCACGGGTCGTCCCCGAAAGTGTCTGATATATCCGATTCCCCGAGCCTGAGGAGTTGCCTGCCTGGAGCTGCATCAGCGTATAGGCCGCCAGCCCGATATAGATCAGGCCGCTTATGAAATACGCAAATAACTTGGCTTTGCCCCGGTTATCCGATCCGACCTGTTCCGGATCCCGGAGACTCTGGTAAAACCGCCAGAACGCGTAACAGAAAAGGCCCAGGGACAAAAGCACGAGGATTACCTGGCCCAGGACCTGGTCTTCCAGGAATTTAATGGCTCCGGTTTTACCGGTGGTTTCCTTCCCCAGGCTAAGCGCAGCGGCGACTGTCAGGCCCCCGGCCAGGCTGTAAACCACGCCCTTGGCGGCGTATCCCATCTTGGCGATTTTCCGTATTGATTTTTTCATCTGGTATTTTAGTTTCCCCCATGCCTTTTTTGGCAGCCATCCCAGATCGGAATCAAGGACTTTACCGCCTGGGGCGTATTCCTGTATGATTTCCTTGTAAGATCGTGGAAAGCCTGCATATTTTCCATTGCGAATCAACCAGTTGCGAACGCATTTGAATCTCCGGACCACCCCCTGCAGGAATTTCGCAGTCCTGTTAAAAAAAGTAATTATCTTAGGGCTTCTCAGCGCGCTTATCAACCCACCGACAGATGTCCCATCCCTTTCGACGAATTTTTATCCCGATCATTTTTATCCCTGCACTGGTCTTTCTAACCGGCTGTTCCCTCCGGGACCAGGATCCCGTGGTTCCCGTGAGACAAGGCCAGTCGATTGTCCTTCTGGGTAACAACCTGCCTTCCCGGATGATGCAATACGGATATCTGGAGGCGACCCTGCAAGCCGCCTACCCGGACAGCTTGTTGCAAATCCGCAATATGGGGGATGGAGGCAATACCCCGGGATTCCGGCCGCATTCCGGCCGGATGCATCCCTGGGCATTCCCGGAAGCCGAAACGTTGCTCGGGGAACGATTCCCCCCATCCGGCAGCGAAGGCCACCTGGATAGCCCGGACGAGTGGCTCGCCCGGCTCCGGGCAGACGTCATCCTCGCTTTTTTTGGCTTTAACGAGGCTTTTCGCCCGGAAAGTTACCGGGAAATTACGCGGGACGAACTCCGCGCATTTATATCCCATACGCGCTCCCAACAATACAACAAATCTTCCCCGCCCCGGCTTGTCCTCCTCTCCCCCACGGCCATGGAGGTGGTTACCGGTGGGCCTGACCTCCCGGAATTTCGTGAAACCAACGAGAAGCTGGAGGCGTATACCGCCATGATGCAGGAAGTGGCCGCGGAATCCGGGGTGGCATTCCTGGACTTGTTCCACCCCTCAGTAGAGTGGTTCGCGGGGGAAGACAACCTAACCATCGACGGCCTCCAGCTGAATGATGCGGGGTACCGCCAACTGGCCGAATACCTGGCGGGGCAGCTTTTTGGAATCAAAGGGGAACTCCCCACAGATGAGGCCCTGCTCGCAGCGGTCCGGGAAAAAAACTGGTTCTGGCACAACGATTTCAAAATCCCCAACGGCGTCCATGTATTCGGCAGGCGCTACGACCCGTTCGGGCCGGACAACTACCCCTTCGAACTCGAAAAAATCCGTCAGATGACTGCCGTCCGCGATACGGCAATATGGAAAACCGCTGCCGGTGATCCCTATGACGTGGCCGCCGCCGACTCGCTCACCCGGCCCCTCCCGCCCGTCCAATCCAACTACGAGCCCGACCAGTACGGGCACGGGGGTGGCGAATACCTCTACGATGAGGACGCCCTATCTGCGTTTACCCTTGCCCCTGGTTATGAAATTTCGCTATTTGCATCCGAATCGGATTTCCCGGAACTCGCCAACCCGGTGCAGCTTTCATTTGACGATGCCGGCCGCCTCTGGGTGGCCACCATGCCCTCCTACCCCCATTACCGGCCGGGCGATTCCAAACCGGACGACAGACTGTTGATCCTGGAGGATCTCGACGGGGACGGACGGGCCGATACGGCAAAAACCTGGGTGGGCGGGCTCCATCTGCCCGTGGGGTTTGAACTGAGCCCCGAAGGCGTCTACATCTCACAAGGTACCCACCTGAAGCTCTACCGGGATACGGACGGGGACGACCGGGCCGATTCCGAAGAGATTGTCCTGAGCGGGTTTGACGACCACGATACACACCATGCCATCAGCGCATTCACTTCGGACCCGAGCGGTGCGATCTATATGGGAGAAGGCACCTTCCTCCATACAAACGTCGAGACCCCGTACGGACCGGTTCGGGGTACGAATGGCGGCTTTTACCGCTACGACCCGACACGCCGCCACCTGGAACGGACCGCCCAGTTACCGATCCCGAACCCCTGGGGGATCGCTTTCGACCGCTGGGGCCAGCCCTTTTTCCTGGATACTTCCGGGCCCGCCCTGCGCTGGATGTTGCCCGGGACCCTGCAGCCGGAATACGGTATTTCACACCCGTTGCCGAACGACATGGTTCCCGACGCTCATAAAGTCCGTCCGACCTCAGGCCTGGAATTTGTCTCCAGCCGACATTTCCCGGATTCCGTCCAGGGGGACATCCTCCTGTGCAACGACATCGGCTTCCTCGGGATCAAACAACACGAGGTGCAGGAGACCGGGACCGGGTTCTCGCTGGAATTCCGGCAGGACCTGCTCCGGAGCAGCGACCCAAATTTCCGCCCGGTGGACCTGGAATTTGCGCCAGACGGCAGCCTGTATGTGGTGGACTGGCACAACATCCTGATCGGCCATATGCAGCACAACGCCCGGGACCCCTACCGGGACCACAGCCACGGCCGTATCTACCGGATCACGCATACAGAGCGCCCCCTGGTGTCCGCCCCTGACCTGCAGGGGGCCCCGGTGGAGGAGTTAGTCGAAGCTCTCTCGGCCCCGGAATACCGGACGCGTTACCGGGCACGCCGTGTCCTGAGGGGCAGGGATCCAGACGAGGTTTCAAAAGTATTGAAGGAATGGACCGCCCGGCTCAATACAGCCGACCCGGAATTCGAACACCATCGCCTGGAGGCCCTGTGGACGAGCTGGGGGATTGGCCGGCTCGATACAGCCTTGCTGCGAAACCTCCTGGAATCCCGGGACCCCCGGGTACGGGCAGCGGGGGTTCGGGCAGTCCGTTACAACACCCATTTGCTCCCGGACCACACAAAAATCCTGGAAACGACGGCCAGCGACCCCCATGGCCGCGTCCGGATGGAAACCCTGGTCGCAGCGTCCTGGCTGCCGGATTCCGTTGCCAGGGACATCCTGCAAATACTCGGCGAGGCCGGACTGGACAGCTGGAACCGCGAAGCCTTTCTGGCGGTAAGCCGCCGGCTGCACGGGGGAAGGCAAAGCGATGTCGAAGACGAAGGCCCGCCGGTACCGGACGGGTTTAACAAACAGGACAGTACCCTGTTCGTGAGCGGCCGGGAAATCTACCTCCGGGAGGGCTATTGCGCCACGTGCCACCAGGAGGACGGACAGGGCCTGCCGGCATCTGGTTTTCCACCCCTGGCCAACAGTTCCTGGGCCACCGGCTCGGAAGAACGCCTGATTAAACTAACGCTCAAAGGCCTGCAGGGCCCGTTGATGGTCAATGCCATACAGTACGATGGCAAGGTGCCGATGACGGCCTTCGAGGGCCTCCTCTCCGATGAGGAGATCGCCGCAGTGCTCACCTATGTACGCAATGCCTTCGGGAACCGGGCCGAACCGGTGCGCCCGGAAACGGTAGGGCGTATCCGGGAAGCAGTCCGGGAGAAAAAGAGTTTTTACCATACAGATGAACTGAAATAGTCCCCTTAAATACACCTATCCCATGAAATTCGCCACAACCACGAAATACGCGGTCCTCACTATCGTTTGCCTGATGATCTCCCTGTTGGGGACGGGATGCAGGGAGGGGGCAGGATCAAATGGGACGGTTTCCGGAACGGAAAAAAAACCGCATGTAGGCTTTGTCATCGGGGCTGAGGAAT
>CAXQQM010000258.1:0-4540 GCA_964226055.1 Robiginitalea sp.
GGCCAGGGCCTGCAAGCTGTCCGCCGTTTCCCTTTCCAGGTATTCGTTGCGGGCCATGGCCTCCAGGACGAGGTTCCGTCGCTCCAGGCTCCGGTCCGGGTAGAGTCGGGGGTTGTAGGAATGGGTCGCCTTGAGCATACCGATCAGGGTGGCGGCCTCCTCGGTGCGGAGAGCATTTGTGGGGACACCAAAAAACTTTTGGGAGGCGCTTTCGATTCCGAAACTGTTGTCGCCAAATGAAACCGTGTTGAGGTAAAGGCCGAGAATTTCCCTTTTGTTGTAGATGCTTTCGAGCCGGCGGGCGGTAAACATTTCCTTTAGTTTATCCACAGCCAGGCCCAGGGCGCCGCCGCCGGATCGCGGATAGAGATTTTTGGCCAGTTGCTGGCTCAGGGTACTTCCCCCGCCGGCACTGCTATCCCCCATCAGGAGGGTTTTGAAAAATACGCGTATCAGGCTGGGGTAGTCGATGCCCGAATGCCGGTAAAACCGCTCATCTTCAATGGCGACCAGGGCTTCCAGAACATAATCTGGCATATCTTCTACGGCAATGGGCTGCCGGTCGGCCAGGTAGTATTTCCCGATTAGGGAGCTGTCGGCCGCATATACCTCTGAGGCCCGGTCGTGACGGATGTCGCGCAATTCGGATTTCCCGGGCAGCCGCCCCCACAGTCCTAAATAAACCGAACCGATAAAGAGGACCAACAGGGAAGCCCCTGTCAGCAGGGTTGCCAGCAGGTACCGGAACCAGGCCGGACGGACGGATCGGAATGCGCGTATGAATCTTTTCACGGTACGAAGTTCAGACAATCCCAGGGATTGGGCCGTCAAATTAACAATTCCTTAATTCCCGAATTCCTACTTTTGAACCTATTACGATTCCATATGAAAAAGACTATCCTGCTTGTGTTCCTGTTTCCCCTGTTAACCGCTGCCGACCTGCCCGATTGGGGCCGGACCGGCCACCGGGCGATTGGGGAGGTAGCCGAGGCGCACCTTTCCCGCCGGGCCCGCAAGGCGGTATCCAGGCTGTTGGAAGGCGAAAGCCTGGCCAAGGTTTCCACCTTCGGGGACGATATCAAATCGGATACGGCCTATCGCTCCTTCAGCCCCTGGCATTATGTAAACCTCCCACCGGAGAAGTCCTATGGGGAAACCACCCCCAACCCGGATGGGGACATCCTTCAGGGAATTGAACACTGCATCCGGGTATTGAAGGACCCTGCCAGCCCCAGGGACCAGCAGGTATTTTACCTGAAACTGCTCGTGCACCTGGTCGGCGACCTCCACCAGCCCATGCACGTGGGCCGGCCAGAAGACCGGGGAGGCAACGACATCCAGCTCCAGTATTTTGACAGGGGGACCAACCTGCACCGGCTCTGGGATTCCGATATGATCGAGGATTACGGGATGAGCTACACGGAGCTGGCCGAAACCCTCCCGCCAAGGACGCGCAGGGAAATCCGGGCCATCCAGTCCGGGTCCGTCCTGGAATGGGCCGGACAATCCCAATCCCTGGCCAACCGGGTTTACGCCTCCGTCGAAAACGGGGAAAAACTCTACTACCGCTACCGCTACCTTTGGTGGGATACCGTAGAGCAGCAGTTGCTCCGGGGCGGGCTGCGCCTGGCAGCCGTCCTGAACGATATATATGGTTAGAGGGTCACCCCAGTCTGCGGAACGTCAGGTTGATCCGGGGGCCAACCGGGCGCTTGGTCTTGGGTACCTGGTGCAACCAGTGGTGTTGCGTGGTGCCGGCCATCAGCAACAGGCTCCCGGACTCCAGCGTCATTCGTACGCGCTGGGATTTAATCCGCCGGTGCTTCAGGTGGAATTTACGAGTAGCCCCCAGGGAGAGCGAGGCGATCACCGGGTTGTCTCCCAGTTCGGGGTCATTGTCCGCGTGCCAGCCGTTGCTGTCTGAGCCATCCCGGTACAGGTTCAACAGGCAGGTCGTGAAATTTTCCCCGGCCGCAAGCGCAACCCGGCTGAGCAGCTCCTCGAGTAGCGGGGTAAACGGCAGGGGCTCCATACGGATACCGCTATAGGTATAGGCCTGTCCGTTTTTCCCATACAGGGCGGTAAGGCGGGGTTGCTGAAAGGTTTTTCCAAAGAGACGGATGGTATCCTGCCGCCAGGGGGTTTGCCTATTGATCGCATCAAAGAGGTGCTCGGCCTCCTGAGGGGGTACAAAACCCGGTTGGTACCTGAGGGTAGCATCCGGAAGATTTTCCAGCTCGTGCCGGGAAGGGTTCATCGCATGACCGATTTGAGCTGGTTCCGGTATTCCGAAGGGCTCATACCGGTAAAAGCCTTAAACGACTTGTTGAAATGCGAAAAGTTGTTGAAACCGCTTTCAAAACAGATTTCGGTAATCGACATTTCATTCTCCGAGAGCAGGTTGGAGGCATGCACCATCCGGTACTCATTGACGAATTGCACAAAGGTCTTGTTGGTCACCTTCTTAAAATAGCGGCAGAAAGAGGGGACCGTCATATGGGTCAGGTCGGCCATCTCTTCCAGTGAAATAGGTTCCCGGTAATTCTCCTTCACAAAATTGAAGATGGTATTGATCCGTTCGTTTTCCTTGCTCTGGGTTTCCACCGAAAGGTGTTCCGCATTGAGGATCTGGTATTCCGAAGTGGTGCCCAGTTCATTGAGGATATTCAGGATGGCCAGCAGCCGTTGGAAATCGGATTTGTATTCCAGGATTTCAATCTTTTCGCCGATTTTCTTTTTAGCACTACCCGTAAAGGCAATACCCCCTTTGGCTTTATCAAAAAGCTGCCGGATGTTCCGCATTTCCGGTATGGAGAAAAAATCGGATCCCAAAAAGTCGGTTTTCATTTGTACCACCGATTCGCTGGTATTTCCCGTACATGCATCGGTAAACCCGCAATGCGGGAGATTCGACCCTATGAGGATCAGGTCTCCCTGGGTGTAATAGGAAACATGGCTGCCGATCTGCCGCTTACCATTCCCCCCGTTTACGTAAACCAATTCAATTTCCGGGTGGTAGTGCCAGACCAGGTTCTTATTCGGTTTCAGCGCATCGAACTTCTGGTAGGTAAACGATTGCCCGAAGTCGGGTTCGATCGCTTCAAAAGCCGGTTTGAGTTTCAGCATATCCATTTAATCTATACGAAAGATACGTTGCGATTTGCCTCTTGGACTATACAAAATTACCCAAAACATGTACAATATTACCATTTTACAATTAATTAACACAAAATGGGGTCAATATAGCACATAAACTGGATAATCACGTGGTAGTATGGGCGCGCCTTCCACCGTAGATTTGCCTTGTGTAATTCAAAAAACAACCAGTTATGAAAAAAAATTGGATCAACATCGCAGCCGCCTTCATCATGTTGGCCGGCACAACAGTAGCCACGGCATCGGTTAACCCCGTGAAGCCGGTGGCCGGTAAACTTGAAAAAATCGCCGATGCGGACCCGTATATGCGGAAGCATGGCGAAAAAGTATATCTCAATTACCTCAACCTCAACGGGAACACCGTAGTGGTGAAAGTCCTCGACCAGGAAGGTCGCCTGCTCTACATCGAGCGTTTTAAGGACTCCCCGGTGGTCGAAAAAGCTTTCAACTTTGAAACAGCCGAAGCCGGCACCTACAAAGTGGAAGTAGAGGTAAAGGAAGGAGATAGAACCTATTCAGAATCCCTGAAAGTTGTCAGGTAATGGATGTTTAGTTTAGTTTGTTTAATTCCGGGAAGAGGGAGCACTTGTGTTCCCTCTTTCTGTTACAGGACAACGCTTCAACCCGGTCAAAGCCATTCAGTCCCCCATCTATTCAAGGCCCAACTTATTCCTGCTTCCCGTTATTTCCGGTTACGTCTGTTTGCCGTGGAGTCCCGTTTTCCCGTGGAGTTCCGTTTTCCCGCGGAGTCGCGTTTTCCCGCGGAGTCCCGTTAACCCAGGTTCTGCCAACGCCTGAGCTGTTTGCGCATTTTATCCGGGAGGATATCGGTATCCAGGGCCCCTGCCAGGATTTGAGGATCTTTTTCCCGTGCGTAAATCAACCTGAAAAACGAGGCGATATCCGGGTTTTCCTCCCGGGCTTCCAGCAGGGTCATCCGGTCCCCGGGCCGCACCCCACCGGGCTCAATCACCTGTCCGTACGCTCCGGGGCGCCCCCTTTGAATAAACCGGTCGATGATTCCCTGGTCCCCAAACCGCACGCCCAGCTTGTAACAAGGTTCCCGGGGGGTGGTGATCCGGATGACGGCTTCCCCCAGCCGGTAAACGGCGCCCATGTGCAAGGTGGCTTCGTCCAGCCCGTGCACGCTCAGGTTCTCCCCAAACAGCCCGTAGCCCCAGTGAGGCCGGTTAAATTGCCTCTGCCAGTACGGGTACTCCTCGGCGGGGAACATATAGAAGGCCTTCATAGTGCCCCCGTGGACTTTCGGGTTGCCGATGTGGTCGTTGCGGACCCCATCCCGGTCCAGGTAGATGCCATCCGGCTGGGGGGATTTAAAGATGCCGGTAACCACATCCTGCCCTTTCCATCGGAAGGTCGTGGG
>CAXQQM010000259.1:0-7151 GCA_964226055.1 Robiginitalea sp.
CCCCGAATACCTCGATATCCCGAACGGCCTGTATGAGGTCCGGGACATTTCCGCCCCGGGCGTTGCGCAGGGTGGCTATTTTATTGACATTGACGCTTAATCGCACCATCTCATCGGTTTTTAATCGGTTACCGCCCAAAAATACAAATCTAGGCATGCCTTTTGCAGTTTAAAAATTAGTAATTTGCGTACCAGATGCACATACAGGAACATATTGTCAACACGATTCCCGTCTTCGAGGTCACCGACACCTTAAAGGAGGCGGTCCACTTTTTTACCCATTCCACGTATTCCCACGTGGCTGTCACCGACAAGGGGGTATACCTGGGGCTTTTGGCCGAGGCTGATATGGATGCCTTTGAAGAACTCAGCCAGGTAGAGGAATTCCGGTACCAGCTCGAATCATTTTTCGTGCCGGTGGAAGCCAGCTGGATCGATATCCTTGAGGTCTTCACACGCAACGAGGCCAACGTACTGCCGGTGGTCGGGCCTAAGGGCAAGGTGCTGGGGTATTACGACCTGAGCGATGTGGTGGGGATTTTTACCAATATGCCGTTCTTTACGGAGCCCGGGGCCATCCTGGTGGTTTCCAAACCGATGAAGGACTACAGCTTCAGCGAAATCTCGCAGATTGTCGAGAGCAACAATACACGGCTCCTTGGGGCTTTTATCACGGAAATGGCAGACGACAGGGTGCAAATTACCCTGAAGATGGGCGACGCAAATATCAACGAGGTCATCCAGTCTTTCCGCCGGTACCAGTACACCATCCTCACGGGCAGTGCGGACGATGCCTTCCTGGAAGATCTCCGGCAACGCTCCAATTACCTCGACAAATACCTTAACGTTTAATCCCGATGAAGGTCGCGCTGTACGGTCAGACCTATAACGACGATGCCGCGGGTCCGGTCCGGGAGATCCTCGACGAACTCGACGACGGGCAATCCACGGTTGCCGTGGAATCCGAATTCTGCCGGTTCCTGGGGCTGGATTCCAGGGGGTACGCCACCTTTGACCAAAACGGCGGCCTGGACGATAGTTTCGACCTCTTTATCAGCTTTGGGGGGGATGGGACAATCCTCCGGGCCATCACCTATATCCGGGAGTCGGGCATCCCGATAGTGGGCGTCAATACGGGGCGCCTGGGGTTCCTCTCCACTTTCCAAAAAGAAGAAGTGCGTTCACTGCTGCAAGAATTCAGTGCCGGGGCGTACCGCATCGTGGAGCGCAGCCTGGTCGAGGCCAGCCTGGAAGGGGATACCCCTGGAGGGGACCGGTTGAATTTTGCGTTGAACGAAGTGACCGTGAGCCGGAAGGATACCACCTCGATGATCACCGTCGAGACCTTTCTGGATGGGGAATACCTGACTTCCTACTGGGCCGACGGCCTGATTGTGGCAACCCCCACCGGGTCTACAGGGTATTCCCTGAGTTGCGGGGGCCCCGTAATTGCCCCGTCCGCCAAGTCGCTGGTGATCACGCCCATCGCCCCGCACAACCTGAACGCCCGCCCCCTGGTCATCGACGACGATACGGTCATCCGGCTTCGGGTCTCCGGCCGGGAGCAACAACACCTGTTATCCCTGGATTCCCGTATTTCCAGCGTGGACAACGGAACCGAAATCACCGTCCGGAGGGCCCCGTTCACCATCCGGATGGTGGAGTACACCTCCGAGAGCTTTTTCAAAACCATCCGCAAGAAACTCCTCTGGGGTGAGGACCGCCGGAATTGACGGAGGGCCGGGCAATAAAAGGCGGTAAATCCTGTTTAACAAAGGAAACAGAAATAGCGCAATGGAAGCTGCTTGCCAAGGGCTTAAAATTGCTATATTTGCAAACTTTTGGATTCGATGAGGATTGTAATTGCCGCTGTTTGCCTGTTGTTCGCTGTTGCGGTGCACGGGCAGACCTATGAAGTAGGTTTATACGGTGGAGGGGCCAATAATATCGGGGATATCGGAAGGATGAATTATATCGCACCCTCCGGACCCGCCGTCGGGGCGCTCTTTAAGTGGAACAAGAGCAAACGTTATGCCTGGCGGGCCCACCTCATCTACGCCCGCTTCAAAGCGGACGATCTGAAATCCGATATACCGGCGCGGCAGCAGCGGGGTTTGCAAATGGAAAATAGCCTGATGGAAGCCTCAGCCGGGTTGGAATTTAACTTTGTGGAGTACAACCTCCACAAAATCGGGCCGGCTTTTACGCCCTACCTGTATACGGGGGTAACCTATTTCAGGTACGATTTCAATTATTTCGATGCCGGCCGGATGATCGACACGGGGCAGCGGGACGGTTCATTTGCCATCCCGATGACCGTCGGGGCTAAGCTCCGCCTGAATCAGTTCCTGATTCTCGGGGCGGAAATCGGCGCCAGGTACACCTTTACGGATAACCTGGATGCCAGCAACCCGACAGGGTCCAATTTTGAACAACAGGCCGACGGCCCGATCGGAAACGTATTCAGCGACGACTGGTACGTTTTCTCAGGGATGACGCTGACGTTTACTTTTGGGAGGAAACCCTGTATGGATTGTTTTGAGTAGCGAAAAGCGACATGAGCACTATAGCGGAAATAAAAAAGGGGCGGCTGCCGCGGCACCTTGCTATTATAATGGACGGCAATGGCCGCTGGGCTAAACAGCGTGGCAAATTGCGGGTTTTCGGCCATGAAAATGGCGTGAAAGCCGTTCGAGAGACCGTGGAAACCGCAGCCAAAATCGGCATCGAACACCTGACCCTCTACGCCTTCAGTACCGAAAACTGGAAACGGCCCAAACTCGAGGTTGAAACCCTGATGAAACTCCTGGTGGCCTCCCTGCGGAAAGAACTCAAGACCCTTAACGACAACAATATCCGCTTGCGGGCCATCGGCAGGATCGAATCGCTCCCCAAAAAGGCGCTCAGGGAATTGCGGGAGGTGATGGAGATGACCGGGAAAAACTCGGGTACCACCCTGACACTGGCCCTTAGCTACGGTTCCCGTGAGGAGCTGACAACCGCCGTAAAATCGCTGTGTACCAAAGTTAAAAATAACATAATTTCCCCCGGGAATATTGATGAAGCAATTATTAATGAGCATCTTTACACGCACGATTTGCCCGATGTCGACTTGCTGATCCGAACCAGTGGAGAATACCGGATCAGCAATTTTTTACTTTGGCAAATCGCCTATGCGGAATTGTATTTTACTGACGTTTTTTGGCCAGATTTCAGTGAACAACATCTGATAGAGGCTCTTAAAGATTATCAGAACAGAGAACGAAGATTTGGAAAAACAAGCGAACAACTCACATAGTGGTATGACTGCATTCGTATCACTAAGAGGCCTTCTCCTAACCCTGGCATTCCTAGCAACCTTACCGACCTTCGCCCAGGAAACCACCTACCAGAACAGCAGGACTTATATCCTCGGCGGGCTCAAGGTAACCGGGCTGCAAAGCTACAACGAGCAGACAGTCAAGACCTATACGGGCCTCCGCGAGGGGCAGCCCATCACCGTCCCCGGTGACCAGATCAGCGATATCATCAAAAAGCTCTGGGGCCTGGACCTTTTCAGCGACGTGACCTTTTACATCGAAAGGGTGGAAGGGGAAGAGATCTTTCTGGAGCTCAACATCCAGGAACGGCCCTCCCTGAACAATGTGACCTTTTACGGCATCCCGAAACGCAAGATTTCGGATATCGCAGACGACACGGATTTGAAAAAGGGCAAGAAGATCACCGAAAGCCTGATCGCCAACACCAAAAATTTCCTCGAGAACAAGTACCGCAAACAGGGGTTTCTCAACGCACAGGTAACCATTGCCACTTCGGTGGATACCTCCGAGACGAATGCCCGCAACATGGTGATCAACATCGACAAGGGCAACCGGGTCAAGATCCAGGATATCATCTTTGAGGGAAATGAAAAACTCTCAGGCGCCAAGTTGCGGCGGACCATGAAGAACACCAAGGAAAAGCGTTTCGGACGCTTCTGGAAAAAGTCCAAGTATATCGAGGACGACTACGAGGAAGACCTCAAGTCGCTGATCGATAAATACGCCGAAAACGGCTACCGGGACGCCCGGGTGCTCTCTGACACTATCGAACGCCTCTCGAATGACGATATCAACATCCGCATCCAGGTGGAAGAGGGCGACAAGTATTACTTCGGCGAGGTCGATTTCGTCGGGAACACGGTGTATACGGACCGGCAGCTCAGCCAGGTGTTGGGCATCAAAAAGGGCGATACCTACAACGGGGTGCTGTTGCGCAAGCGGATTGCCGATGAGACCAAGCCTGACGGGGACGACCTGACAAACCTGTACCAGAACAACGGCTACCTGTTTTCACAGATCAACCCGGTAGAGGTGTCGGCCGAGAACGATACCATCGACTTTGAAATCCGGATTATCGAAGGGAAGGAGACCTTCCTGGACCGAGTCAACGTCAGCGGGAACAACAAGACCAACGACCACGTCATCTACCGGGACATCCGTACAAAACCCGGGCAGCGTTACAGCAAGGACGACATTATCCGGACGATCCGGGAACTCGGGCAACTCGGGTTCTTCGACCCGGAACAGATCAAACCTGAAATTGAAAACCCAAACCCGAACGAGGGGACCGTCGACCTGAAATTCGACCTGGTGGAATCCGGCGCAAGCCAGATTGAGCTCCAGGGGGGATACGGGGGCGGAGGCTTTATCGGGACCCTGGGGCTTTCCTTCAACAACTTCTCCATCCAGAACCTGTTCAACGGGGAGGCCTATGCGCCGGTGCCCATGGGCGATGGCCAGAGTTTTGCCCTTCGGTTGCAGGCGAGCCGGACCTTCCGGGTGTATTCCCTGAGCTTTGCCGAACCCTGGCTCGGCGGGCGGAAACCGGTGCGTTTCAGCCTGTCACTTTCCCGTACGCAACAGTTCCTGGCAAGTTTTAACAGCAGCGGCCGGATTGAAGTGGACAAGGACCAGCAATTTTCCATCACGGGGATTTCGGCCGGGCTGGCCAAGCGGGTCCAATGGCCGGACGACTTTTTCGTCATCTCCCATGCGTTGAGTTACCAGATCTACGACTTCCAGAATTACCGTACCGGGTTGTTCAATTTCGGTAACGGCCGTTCCAATTCCCTGGCCTACACCATCGGGATTACCCGGAACTCTTCCGGGCCCGGCCCGATCTTCCCGTTGTACGGGAGCAATATTGAACTGTCCGGGAAATTCACGCCTCCCTATTCCTTTTTCAGCGACAAGGACTTCGGGGCGCTGAAGGCGGAAGGCGAGGAAATTGTTCAGCAGCAACTCCAGGACGCGCAACTCGGGCAGGCTTCCGACCCCGCCCTGCAGCAGCGGCTCGAGGAAATTGACCAGGAGCGGTTCCGCTGGCTGGAATACTACAAGGTGAAATTCAAGGCGGACTGGTACACCCGGATTGTCGATAAACTCGTATTGCGGACCAATGCGGAATTCGGCTTCCTCGGGAACTACAACCCAGACGTGGGCAAGGTGCCCTTTGAGCGGTTCTTCCTGGGCGGGGACGGATTGGGCAGGAACTTTACCCTGGACGGGCGGGAGACCATCCAGCTCCGGGGGTACGAGAACAATTCCCTGACGCCTGTGGACCCCCTCACCCAGAACCAGGAAGGGGGGATTGTCTACAACAAGTACTCCATGGAACTGCGGTATCCGCTGACTTTAAAGCCTACGGCATCCATCTACACCCTGATTTTTGCAGAAGCAGGGAACTCCTTCAACAATTTTCAGGAGTTTAATCCGTTTCAAATAAAAAGATCGGCCGGGGTGGGGCTGCGGATTTTCATGCCCGCCTTTGGCTTGTTGGGTATCGATTTCGGGTACGGGTTCGACGACGACCTCCGACCCGATAGCAATCCGGGACCCAGCGGGTGGCAGACGCACTTCATTATCGGGCAGCAATTCTAGTCGACGCATCGGTTTTTCCGGATTTCCATATTTGTTAAGTCGTTCATTATAAAAGATTTAATAATTTTGGCACGATATTTTCTATTAGACAAAACAGTTCTGTGATGCGATCAAAATTAATTTGTGCAGCCCTGACCCTCTGCATTTCCGGAATGGCCCTGGCCCAGCGCGGTGTCCGCATCGGGTATGTGGACATGGAGTACATCCTGGAAAACGTCGAGGAGTACCGGGAAGCCAGCGACCAGCTGGACAACAAGGTACTGCAATGGAAATCCGAAGTGGAAGAGCGGCAACGAGCCATCGACCAGCAAAAGAAGGACCTGCAGGCAGAGCGGGTGCTGCTGACGGATGAATTGATAGCAGAGCGGGAAGAGGAAATTGCAATCCTCGAAAACGAACTGTTGGATTACCAGCAGGATCGATTTGGCCCGAATGGCGATTTGGTGTTGCAGAAGCAACGTTTGATCCAGCCGATTCAGGACCAGGTTTTCAACGAAGTACAGAAAATCGGGGCCAATAAAAGTTATGATTTTATTTTTGATAAATCTGCGGATGTTGTAATGTTGTACTCCGAAAAAAGGCACGATATCAGCGACTTGGTATTGCGCTCGATCGCCCGGACGCGGAGGGTCAGCAGCCCCCCGCAGCAGCGGAACGACCGCCTGGAGGATTTTGAAGCGGAAGAGGTGGAGGAGCCGGTTTCGGAGGCCCTGATAGAACGCCAGCAACGCGCCGAAGAAGCCGCTGAAGCCCGCGCAAAGGAAGCTGAGGATTACCGGGCGCAGCAGCTGAAGTTGCGGGAAGAACGGAAAAAGGCCTATGAGGCCCGGCGCCAGAAGCTCCTCGAGGAGCGGGAGGCCCGGCGCAAGGCCCGGGAGGAAGAACGGCAGAAAGCCACCGGGCAGGCCAAGGATACAATAACAGATAACTAACTGGCAATTCAATAAATAGTAAACTCAAATAGCAAATTAGAAATCATGAAACAAGTAATTAAGGTAGCAGTAGCAGTAGTTATGTTTGTGGCTGCCACCGGGTTTGTCCAGGCGCAACACAAGACGGCACACATCAATGTGGCGGAGCTCCTGCAGCAGATGCCGGAAATGAAGGCTGCCCAGGCGGAGCTCAAGAAGCTCCAGGAAACCTACCAGGCGGATATCAAGAGTTCCCTGGATGAATTGCAGAACAAAGTCACGCAATACAACAACGAAGCGAGTTCCATGTCCCAGGAAG
>CAXQQM010000260.1:0-5462 GCA_964226055.1 Robiginitalea sp.
ACCAGGACCAGGGACGGAAGGAGATGGCCCGGGAACTCTACAAGGAGATCTTTATCCTGCGGCCCGAGTACAGCCAGTCCTATATGGACATGGCCAATGCCTACCGGGATGCCGGGCAACACGCCAAGGCGGCCGCACTCTTTGGACGCTACCAGTACCTGCTCTACGAGGGCTTTTTGATCGGCTCGGACGATTTCTGGTTCATTCAGCAACACGACAGCGACAACCTGTTCCAGATGGAAGGGGAGGACCTGGGCACGGACATGCGGCAGGTAACCACCGACCCTTACCTGGAAGGGGCTACGCGACTGGTCTTTGAATGGAACAACAGCGAGGCGGAATTTGAACTGCAATTTATCAACCCGAACGGGGCCGCCTATGACTGGAAGCATACCTATGCGGATAATTCAAGCCGGATTGAGGACGAGAAAATCAGCGGATATTCCACCGCTGAGTATGTGATCGATCCATCTACCCCGGGATCCTGGCAGGTAAACGTTACCTACCTGGGCAACAAAAGCCTGACCCCGAGTTACCTGAATGTGACTACCTATACGCATTTCGGGACCAGCAAGCAGCAAAAGCGCGTAGATACCTTCAAGCTATTCCTCAAAGGCGCCAGCCAGGAATTGCTGACCATCAATAACCCGGGGGTGCAGTAGCGTCATTTCCATGCGCCCGCCTGGGCAGGATTCATGGTCTTCCGGCCATTTTCAATTACGGGGTAGGCAGGGAAGCAGTATCGATGTAGCTTACGGTCAGACCTGCAACACCCCCATGTTGAAATCCCGTTCAATAGGAGCATGGTTGGCAGCTTCAATGCCGGTGCTGATCCAGCGGCGGGTGTCGGCCGGGTCGATGATCGCGTCCGTCCAGAGGCGGGCGGCTGCATAGTAGGGGGAAATCTGTGTGTCGTACCGCTTTTTGATCTTCTCAAACAATTCCTTTTCTTTCTCCGGGGTGATGGTTTCCCCTTTTTTCTTCAGGGCGGCAGTTTCGATCTGCAATAACACCTTGGCGGCGCTGTTCCCGCTCATCACGGCGAGTTCGGCCCCGGGCCAGGAAACGATCAGGCGCGGGTCGTAGGCTTTGCCGCACATCGCGTAATTCCCGGCCCCATAGCTATTCCCCACGATCACGGTAAATTTCGGCACCACGGAATTACTCACGGCATTGACCATTTTTGCTCCGTCCTTGATAATACCCCCGTGTTCACTTTTGCTACCCACCATAAAACCGGTCACATCCTGCAGGAACACCAGCGGGATCCGCTTCTGGTTACAGTTGGCGATAAAGCGCGTGGCCTTGTCGGCCGAATCCGAATAGATGACCCCCCCGATACGCATTTCGCCTTTGGCCGTTTTGGTAACCTTGCGCTGGTTGGCGACGATCCCCACGGCCCAGCCGTCGATCCGGGCATAACCGCACAACAGGGATTTTCCAAAACCTTCCTTGTACTGCTCAAATTCCGATCCGTCCGTAAGCCTCCTGATGACCTCGACCATGTCGTAGGGCTCCGAACGGGACGCAGGAACAATTCCGTGCAGCGTCTCCGGGTCCTCAGCCGGTTTGGCGGATTTGGCACGGTCAAAACCAGCTGTTTCTCGGCTGCCCATTTTATCGAATATGTTACGGATACGGTCCAGGGCATCCTTGTCGTCTTTGGCCTTGTAGTCCGTTACGCCGCTGATCTCGCAGTGCGTGGTGGCACCACCAAGGGTCTCGTTGTCGACGGTTTCCCCGATGGCCGCTTTAACCAGGTAGCTGCCTGCCAGGAAAATGCTGCCGGTTTTCTCCACGATGAGCGCCTCGTCACTCATGATCGGGAGATAGGCGCCTCCGGCCACGCAACTTCCCATAACAGCAGCCACCTGGGGGATGCCCAGGCTGCTCATCACCGCGTTGTTCCGGAAAATCCGCCCAAAATGTTCCTTGTCCGGGAAGATTTCGTCTTGCATGGGGAGAAAGACGCCCGCACTGTCCACCAGGTAGATAATGGGTAACCGGTTCTCGATGGAAATCTCCTGGGCCCGGAGGTTCTTCTTCCCGGTAATGGGGAACCAGGCACCCGCCTTGACCGTGGCATCATTGGCTACCACCACGCAGAGCCTGCCGGCCACCTTGCCAATTTTTACGACCACCCCTCCGCTGGGACAGCCGCCGTATTCCTCATACATGTCAAAACCGGCGAATGCGCCAATCTCAAGCGCTTCTTCCGGCTTATCCAATAAATACTCAATCCGTTCGCGGGCGGTCATCTTGCCCTCTGCGTGGAGCTTTTCGATCCGTTTGTCGCCACCGCCTTTGCGGATGGCAGCATAACGCCTGCGCAGTTCGGAGAGTTGCAGTCGGTTCTTGTCTTCGTTTTTGTTGAATTTTTCGTCCATATGGTTGCCGGGTTCTTCGGTAGCGGCCTAAAGATACGCATGATTTTATCATTACATTTGGGAGGAACCAAAATCTGAAAGCATGCAAAATCCCATCCGTTGGGGAATCCTGGGCCCCGGTAAAATCGCCGGTAGTTTTGCCCGCGACCTGGCACTTGTCGAAGGCGGGCGTTTAACCGCAGTGGCATCCCGAAACCCGGAACGGGCAGCGGCTTTTGCCCGGGAGTTCGGTGCTGAAAAGTCCTATGGGAGTTATGCGGAACTCGGGGAGGACCCGCAGGTGGATATTGTCTACATCGCAACCCCTCACACCTTCCACCTGGAACACAGCCTGCAGATGATCCGGGCCGGGAAACACGTCCTATGTGAAAAGCCCATGGGTATCAACCAGGCCCAGGTGCGCGAGCTCGTGGATGCGGCCCGGGATCAGGGTGTCTTTTTGATGGAGGCCTTATGGAGTCGCTTTAACCCGGCACTTGTTGAAGCGGAGAGGTTGGTGGGGAGCGGGGAAATCGGGAAACCGGCTTACCTGCAGGCGGACCTTGCCTTTGCCGCCCTGGACCGGGACCCCAATGGCCGCCTGCTGAACCCGGAACTGGCCGGGGGGTCGCTGCTGGACATCGGGATTTACCCGGTATTCCTGGCCTATTGGTTCCTGGGGCTGCCCACGGGGTTCAAAGCCGTATCCCACTTCCACGACACGGGAGTTGAGAAGCAGATCGGGCTTTTGTTTGAATACCCACAGGCCATCGCACTCCTGTACAGCGGGCTGAGTTCCCGTTCCGAGATGCGGGCCGAGATTTCCTGCGAAAAGGCCTCGCTGTACATCCAGCCGCGCTGGCATGAAACCAACGGCTTCGAAATCGACCGGGAAGGGGAGGTCACCGCCGTTGAACTGCCGACCAAAGGCAAGGGGTATACCCATGAAATCGAGGAGGTCCACCGCTGCCTGCTGGCCGGGGAATTGGAGAGCAAGCGCTGGTCGCAAAAGAGCAGCCTGGAACTGCACGGGCTGCTGGACCGGATTCGCGGGGAGTGCGGGATACGGTTTCCGGGGGAATAGCGCAGCCGGCATCCGATAGCGTCAGAAAACAGCCCGGGCCCCCTCGGGTTTCTTTTAAAAAATCCCGATATTTGGAGACTCACCAAACTAGCATGCATCCAAATGAAAGATAAGAACACAGTACTGGCCTGGGCAACGGTTATTATGATTATTGTAGGGCTCGGGCTCATTGCCCTGGGGGCATTCCGGTACGATGAAATAGCCGGCTGGGGATTTGCCTCGGTGGGAATTGGATTTTTTGCGATTGCCTGGGTTTTCAATGCCCTGAAGGGGCGGGTCTGATCCCCGGCCAACATGCACGGCCAGCAGAATCAGTCCTGTATCTAAAAACTTAATTAACAGTAAAAGAGTATGTCTGACGACAAGAAGGTTATTTTCTCCATGTCCGGAGTGACCAAAACCTATAAGAATGCAAATACCCCGGTACTCAAGGACATTTACCTCAGTTTCTTCTACGGGGCCAAAATCGGTATTCTCGGCCTGAATGGTTCCGGGAAATCCACCCTGCTGCGCATTATCGCCGGGGAGGATACAAACTACCAGGGCAATGTGGTATTCTCCCCTGGTTACTCCGTGGGTTACCTGGAGCAGGAACCCCATCTGGATGATGACAAAACCGTCCTGGATGTAGTCAGGGAGGGGGCGGCCGAAACTGTTCGTATCCTGGACGAATACAACAAGATCAACGATATGTTCGGGCTGCCTGAGGTGTATGAGGATGCGGATAAGATGCAGCAGCTCATGGACAAGCAGGCCAAGCTCCAGGACCAGATAGACGCTGCAGGGGCCTGGGAACTGGATTCGAAACTGGAACTGGCCATGGATGCTCTCCGCACGCCGGAACCGGACAAAAAGATCGGGGTACTTTCCGGGGGGGAGCGCCGTCGGGTAGCTTTGTGCCGGCTGCTGTTGCAGGAACCGGACGTGCTCCTGCTGGACGAGCCCACCAACCACCTGGATGCCGAATCTGTCCATTGGCTGGAACACCACCTGGCAAAGTACAAGGGGACGGTTATTGCCGTTACCCACGACCGGTATTTCCTCGATAACGTGGCTGGTTGGATCCTGGAACTCGACAGGGGAGAGGGAATTCCGTGGAAAGGAAATTATTCCAGCTGGCTGGAGCAAAAGGCCAAGCGCCTTGCCCAGGAGCAGAAGCAGGCCAGCAAGCGCCAGAAAACACTGGAACGGGAATTGGAGTGGGTTCGCCAGAGCCCCAAGGGCCGGCAGGCCAAACAAAAAGCCCGTCTGAACAATTACGACAAGCTCCTCAGCCAGGACCAGAAACAACTGGATGAAAAACTGGAGATATACATTCCCAACGGCCCGCGCCTGGGCACCCAGGTGATCGAGGCCAAAGGGGTGAGCAAGGCGTATGGGGATAAACTGCTCTATGAAGACCTGAACTTCCGGTTGCCCCAGGCGGGGATTGTTGGCGTAATCGGCCCGAACGGGGCCGGTAAAACGACGATTTTCCGGATGATCATGGGTGAAGAGACCCCGGACAAGGGGAATTTTGAGGTAGGGGAGACCGTCAAGATTGCCTACGTAGACCAAAGCCATGCGGACATCGACCCGGACAAAACCATCTGGCAAAATTTCAGCGATTCCCAGGAACTGATCAATATGGGCGGCCGGCAGGTCAATTCACGGGCCTACCTGAGCCGCTTCAATTTTTCCGGCAGCGAGCAAAATAAAAAGGTCAGTAGGTTATCCGGGGGTGAACGCAACCGGCTGCACCTGGCGATGACCCTGAAGGAAGAAGGCAACGTCCTCCTGCTGGACGAGCCCACCAACGACCTGGATGTGAATACCCTGCGGGCCCTGGAGGAAGGCCTCGACAATTTTGCAGGCTGTGCTGTGGTCATATCGCACGACCGCTGGTTCCTGGATCGGATTTGTACGCATATCCTGGCATTCGAAGGGAACTCCCAGGTGTATTTCTTTGAAGGCTCCTTCTCCGATTACGAGGAGAACCGCCAGAAACGCCTGGGTGCCGACAGCATTCCCAA
>CAXQQM010000261.1:0-7118 GCA_964226055.1 Robiginitalea sp.
TTTCATATTGTCCAGGTGGACCCGGCAATCCCTTAGCTTCTTATTGTGCAGGCTGGCCTTTTTAGCGCGTTCCCGCGCGAGTTTGCGAATCCCGGAAAGCTCCTTGCGCTCCCTTTCTGCCTGCTGGATCTTTCGTTGAATGAGTTCGGCGGTCTGGGGGTTTTTGTGCAGGTAGTTATCGAGTTCCCTGCCGACAAAATCATTGATGTATGTCCGGACGGTAGGCAGGTTGCCCCCCATGTCCGTGGAGCCCAGTTTTGTCTTGGTCTGGCTTTCAAATACAGGCTCCATGACCTTGATGGAGATGGCGGAAATCACGGATTTCCGCACATCTGAAGGGTCGTAGTTCTTTCCGTAAAAGTCCCTGAGGGTTTTTACCAGCGCCTCGCGGAAGGCGCTTTGGTGCGTCCCGCCCTGGGTGGTGTGCTGCCCGTTGACAAAGGAATGGTATTCTTCGCTGTATTGGGTCCTGCTGTGGGTCAGCGCCACCTCGATATCCTCCCCTTTGAGGTGGATAATCGGATAGAGCAGGTCGTCGGCGCTGTTGTTATCCTGCAAGAGGTCCTTCAGCCCGTTTTCAGAGTGGAATTTTTCCCCGTTGAACACAATGGTGAGCCCGGGGTTCAGGTAAACGTAATTCCGGAGCATGCGCTCCACGTACTCGTTCCGGTATTTGTACTTTTTAAAGATGGTTTCATCCGGGGTGAAGGTGACCTTGGTACCGCGCTTCCGGGAGGTTTCCTCCAGGAATTCCTCATTCCTGAGATCGCCGGTTTCAAACTCGGCCGCCTTGGACTTCCCGTCCCGGTTGGATTCCACCCGGAAATAGGCAGACAGTGCATTCACTGCTTTGGTCCCTACCCCGTTGAGGCCCACCGCCTTTTTAAAGGCCCGTGTATCGTATTTGCCCCCCGTATTCATCTTGGAGACTACTTCCACGACCTTCCCCAGCGGGATGCCGCGCCCGTAGTCCCGGACGGTGACCTTGTCATCCCGAATCGAAATCTCGATCGTCTTCCCCGCCCCCATCACGAATTCGTCGATACAGTTGTCGATGACCTCTTTCAGGAGGATATAGATGCCGTCATCTGCCGAAGAACCGTCTCCGAGCTTCCCAATATACATACCGGGGCGCATCCGGATATGCTCCTTCCAGTCGAGGGAACGGATATTCTCTTCGGTATATTGGGATTGCGCCATGCACTCAGGGGTTTAACCCGCTAATATAAAATATAGAAAAAGAAAATAAAATCGGGGCTTTCCAAAGTAATTAACAATACCCGCCGGTGTTTGTTGATTACTTTGACGGCCCGAAGATACGCTTTAATGCAACTCGTTGTTGTGGCGGGCAGCTTGGTCTTCCGGGCAGCGGACTCAGACGTTAAACCGGAAATGCATCACATCCCCGTCTTTAACGATATATTCCTTGCCTTCCACGCGCATTTTCCCGGCTTCCCGCACCTTGGCTTCACTGCCATACCGAAGGTAATCCTCGTAGGCAATGACCTCAGCGCGAATAAAGCCTTTCTCGAAGTCCGTATGGATAACCCCCGCTGCCTGAGGGGCTGACGATCCTACCGGAATCGTCCACGCCCGGACTTCTTTCTCCCCGGCAGTGAAATAGGTCTGCAGGTTGAGCAGCCTGTAAGCGGAACGAATGAGCTTCGAGGACCCCGGTTCTTCCAGCCCGAGGTCTTCCAGGAAAAGCTGGCGCTCCTCAAAGGTTTCCAACTCGTTGATGTCCGCCTCGGTGGCCACGGCAAGGACCAGTACCTCTGCCTGTTCGTCCGCCACCGCATCCCGCACGCGCTGGACGTAGTCATTCCCGGTGGTTGCCGCCTGTTCATCCACGTTGCATACATACAGGACGGGCTTGTCGGTAATCAGCTGCAGGGGCCTGACGAATTCCCGGTAATCGTCCTCCTCAAATCCGATGGCCCGGACAGAGGTACCCGATTCCAGGCCCTTTTTCAGTTGCTCCAGGGCCGAAGCTTCCTTCTGGGCCTCCTTGTTGCCGGTGCGCGCGGACTTTCCAACCTTTTCCAGGCGTTTTTCCACGGTTTCCAGGTCTTTCAGCTGCAATTCCATGTCGATGGTCTCCTTGTCGCGGATCGGATCTACAGACGCGTCCACATGGACCACATTGTCATCGTCAAAACAGCGCAAGACGTGCAGGATGGCATCGGTTTCCCGGATATTCCCCAAGAATTGGTTGCCCAGCCCCTCCCCTTTGCTGGCGCCTTTGACCAGTCCGGCGATATCGACAATTTCGACGGTTGCCGGCACCACCCGCTGCGGCTGCACCAGTGATTCGAGCTTTTCCAACCGCGGGTCGGGGACATTGACTACCCCGATATTCGGTTCGATGGTGCAAAACGGGAAGTTTGCACTCTGTGCCTTCGCATTGGACAGGCAATTAAAAAGTGTCGACTTGCCGACATTTGGCAATCCTACAATTCCTGCTTTCATGGGGTTTGATCTTGTAGAGCCCTGGGGCTCCGGATTTACGGCTGCAAATATAGGCCAATATCCCGTTTCGGCTGGCAACCGGTCGGTTTTCGACATTAAATTTTTAAAAGCCCGTAACATTTTCCCGTCTCAGGCGTCCAAATAGCAGAAACCAACCACTATGCGTTTTCTACAATTGCTGCTTCTAATCCTGGTAAGCAGTGCAGGTTTTGCACAATCAAGCACCTTGCGGGTTATAGACGGACAGTCCGGCGAACCCGTCCCGTTTGCCTCCGTGGAAACCGGCCCCGGCAGGGGGACCATCAGCAATGAGGAAGGGTATTTTTCCCTGAACCCGGAAAGCCTCGCCGGCGGGGCCATCCGGATTTCCTGTATGGGCTACCGGACCATCGAAATGGATCCTGCCCTACTCCAGTCTCAATCCGGGCCCATCCGTCTGCAACCCGCTGCCATTACCCTGAATGAAGTCCGGCTTACCAACCGGGTACCCGGGGCCCAGGAAATCATCGAGCAGGTCCGGCGGCGCCTGTCTACCAATTACGCCTTAACGGGAAAAGCCTATGAAATTTTCTTCAGGGAGTCTGAATACATGCAATTCGACGACCTGAAACTGGAACTGGAGAAGGCGTCCGACCTGAACCGTCGTGCCCTGGATGCGGCCGACCAACGCCTCAGGCGGCTCGGGGAGGACATCGTCCGCAGCGACGCCCGGATGTTCCTGGATTTCAAAGGCAACCTGGCTATCGTGGACGACACCACTTCCATCCTCCGGGTGGAGCGCGCCACAGAGCTTACCGACCATAAAAAAGGCTATTCCATGGACGACATACAGGAGCGCGCACAAAATATCATCCTGTCCCACCTGGACAGCAGCCGCACTTACAAGGTGAAAACCGGAATTTTCAAGATTGAGGACAGCATTTCGCCCGGAAAGGAGTTTATCGAAGCCGAAAACCGGGAAAACGACAGTTCCGAACACGACTACCTGAAAGGCAGGAGCAACAGTTTGCTGGACATCGCCAGCTGGAGGGACGGGACAAAACTGCGCAGGTTCCTCGACGGGGACCTCTACGACTACCGGTTTGTGGAGGCCACCTATTTTGACGGAAACTACGTGTACGCCATTGCATTCACGCCCGGGAAAAGGAAGGCAAAATACGCCGGGACGCTTTTTGTGGATGCCACCTCCTTTGCCGTCCTGAAAGCCGATTATTCCTATGGCCGCGGCCGGCGGGGCGATAAGGTGAACCTGAAGCTGCTCCTGGGGATTAAATACGTGGAAAACCTCAGCCGGGGCACCGCGATTTTTAAACGAAATGAATTAAATACTTATGATCCATATTTCATTCAAAATGAATATGGTAATTACATTTACCTGCATAGGAGCTTAAAATTTATTGAAAACAGCCGGAGTAGAAAAAAGGTGCGGTTCGACTTCCTGATGGAGGGTGGGGTCCGGCAACAGGAATCCGTACTCCTGAGCCCGGTTGACCCTGCTGAATTTCAGGCACTGGCCAATTACACGGAACCCGAGAAGATCCGGATTCAAAAGATCCTGCAATACGAACCGACCATTTGGGAAGACACGCAGGTAATCGCGCCCCTGGAAGCCATGAAGAATTTCCGGGCAGGGGAGGATTAACCAAAATGGCAACCCGGGGTGCCCTACCCCTCCTGTAGCAATTTACCCTTCCGGGTGCATGAACCGCTGCTTGCCGAGCAGTTCCTCTTCGGTTTCCACATGGTCGTCGTCCGGGACGCAACAGTCTACCGGGCATACGGCCGCACACTGGGGCTCCTCGTGGAATCCCATACATTCCGTACACTTATCCGGGGCGATATAATACACCTCGTCACTGATGGGCTCCTGCACGGCATTTGCATCTACTTCCCTGCCGTTGGGAAGGACCACGTTGCCTTCCAGGGAAGTCCCGTCACTGTATCGCCATTCGTCCGCCCCCTCGTAGATAGCGGTATTCGGGCATTCGGGTTCACAAGCCCCGCAGTTTATACATTCGTCTGTTATGATAATCGCCATAGCCTCACTGTTTCAAATCTCCTACATTCTACCGGCACTCCTTGGCAGGTGCCCCCGGTATCTCTATTTTTGCACAAAGGTAACTGCTAATCCCATAGGACACAAATAGTATGGCACCACCCGATCCAAGCTTCAGCGCCCTGGTCCAACTGGGGAGGTTCCTTCGGGAATTTACTGGCGAAACTTCCGCTGAAACTTCCCCTGAAACCTCGGAAAACGAAGCTTTTCGCCAGTTGGCAGCCGCTATGGAACAGGCCCGGTTGCAGAATCCCTGGTTTACCCGTGAAGAAGTGACCTATGCGTTGCGGCAGTGGGGGGAACTCCTGAGGGAAGACCACCTCAGGGAGTGGCTCGCTGCCTATGACAGCCCATCCGGCGAACCACTTACCGTTGCCCTGATCCTGGCGGGCAACGTCCCGCTGGTGGGATTCCACGATTTTATTTCCGTCTTGCTTACCGGGAACCGGGCTTTGGTTAAATGTTCTTCCTCGGACAACATCCTCCTGCCCCAGCTGGCCGGCCTGCTGACGAGGTTTGAACCCAGCCTCGAGGGGCGTTTCCGATTCGAGGAGGGGACCCTGAAGTCGTACGATGCGGTCATAGCCACCGGCAGCAATAACACCAGCCGGTATTTTGAATATTATTTCGGCGCCCGCCCGCACATCATCAGGATGAACCGGAGCAGCATTGCCGTACTTACGGGTTCGGAATCACCGGAGGAACTCGAGGCCCTGGCAGACGATATCTTCCGTTATTTCGGTTTGGGTTGCCGGAGCGTTTCAAAGCTTTTTGTGCCGGAAGGTTATGATTTCGACCCGTTTTTCAAGGCGTGCTATGCCCATAAACACCGGATCGACCATCATAAATACGCCAACAACTACGATTACAACAAGGCGGTGTATTTAATGAGCGGGTCGGCCATGCTGGACAATGGCTTCCTGCTGCTCAAAGAAGATACGGGCCTTGGTTCGCCTATCGGGACGCTGTTTTATGAAACCTATGCCTCTTTCCAGGAGTTGCAGGGCCGCCTCGCTTCACTCTTCGAAGAACTTCAATGCATCGTTGGCCCGGATACTCTGGCTGGGGCCATTCGGTTTGGCCAGGCCCAGCAGCCCGCCCTGGACACCTATGCGGACGGGGTGGATACCATTGCTTTCCTCCGGGAAATCCCGACTGCAAATCCCGAGGAGTAATTGTGTACTTTTGCGCAAATCCCTGCAGAAACAAATCAATCGACTGATGAAAAAACACAACTTCAGTGCCGGCCCGTGCATCCTGCCGGAACCCGTAATGAAAAAAGCGGCGGAAGCCGTGGTGGAACTCGACGATTCGGGCCTTTCGCTAATCGAAATCTCCCACCGGAGCCCTGCCTTTGTGGAGATCATGGAAAAGGCGCGCAACCTGGTCCTTGAACTGATGCAACTCGAGGGCAAGGGATACGAAGTTCTTTTCCTCCAGGGGGGCGCCAGCCTGGAATTTTTAATGGTGGCCTTCAATCTGCTGGAGCAACGAGCGGGATACATCAACACGGGTACCTGGAGCGACAAAGCGATCAAGGAGGCCCGGATGTTCGGCGAGGTTACCGAGGTTGCCACGTCAAAAGAATCCGGCTTCAACCATATCCCCAAGGATTTCGACATCCCGGAAGGCCTGGATTACCTCCACCTGACCACTAACAATACGATTTTCGGCACGCAGTTTAAAAACTTCCCAAAGGGGGATGCCCCCCTGGTTGCGGACATGAGTTCCGACATCTTTTCCCGGGAAATCGACTTTACCCAGTTCGACCTGATCTATGCGGGGGCCCAGAAAAATATGGGGCCGGCGGGCACCACCCTGGTAGTGGTAAAGCCGGAGATCCTGGGGCGCGTCAGCCGCAAAATCCCGTCCATGCTGGATTATCAGGTGCATATTGCAAAAGACAGTATGTTCAATACGCCCCCGGTATTTGCCGTATATACCTCCCTGCTCACCCTGGAATGGCTGCGGGACCTCGGGGGTGTTGCTGCCATCGAAGAGCAGAATGAAAAGAAAGCCAAGTTGTTGTATTCCGAAGTCGACCTGAACCCGCTATTTGAAGGATATGCCGCCAAAGAGGACCGTTCGCTGATGAACGCCACCTTCAACCTCACCCAGCCCGAACTGAAGGAAACATTCGATGCGATGTGGAAGGAAGCCGGCATTAACGGTTTAAACGGCCACCGGTCGGTGGGTGGCTACCGGGCCTCCATGTACAATGCCCTGCCGCTGGAAAGCGTGGGTGTTTTGGTCGATGTGATGAGCGACCTGGAACGAAAGGCCTGAGAACAAGTCGGCTGAAACAGAAAATGCGATTACAAACAGAACATAAAACCCTATGATGCGTATTCTGGCCAACGACGGCCTCGCTGCACCGGCCATCGCCAACCTGGAATCGGCCGGGTTTGAAGTGCTTGCCACCAGGGTGGCCCAGGAACAGTTGATCCCTTATCTGAACAAGGAAAACATCCGCGCCCTGCTGGTCCGGTCTGCGACCCAGGTGGACAAGGAATTGATCGATGCCTGCCCGGGCCTGCTATTGATCGGGCGGGCGGGGGTCGGCCTGGACAATATTGCCGTGGCCCATGCCCGG
>CAXQQM010000262.1:0-4466 GCA_964226055.1 Robiginitalea sp.
TCCCAAATCATTTTTCGGCATCGCATGGCTAAGGGTATTAACCGCCGTATGTGTGGGATTATGCAAGGGTTTTAACGACAGGTAGTATATTTACAGGGCCTGGCAAATCCAGATCGCCAGATACCAAATATTCTTTATGGACATCTTCCTGATCACCACCATCCTCGTCCTCGCATCGGCACTTTTCGGCTATGTGAACACCCGGTTTATCCGTCTCCCGAATACCATCGGGCTAACGGTCATCACCATCGTATTTACCCTGGCGGTCTTCGCCGTCAGCGCTGTGGACAGTACGTTGCTGAACGCCGAACGATACATCCTGGAAAGCATCGATTTCAAGTCGCTGTTGCTGGATACCATGCTGGGTTTTTTGCTGTTTGCGGGTGCCCTGCATACCGACCTGGAGAAACTGAAAGCCCAGCGGTGGCCGGTACTGGCATTCGCCACTTTCGGGGTCCTGGTATCCACCTTCCTGGTCGGTGGGGCCACCTTCGTCCTCCTGCCGCTTTTGGGGATGCAGGTGGACTTTGTTTACTGCCTGTTATTCGGCTCCCTGATCTCGCCCACAGACCCGATAGCCGTACTGGGTATCTTAAAAAAAGCGGGGGCTCCTAAAAAACTGGAAATCAAAATCGTCGGGGAATCATTGTTCAACGACGGGGTTGGGGTGGTGATCTTCCTGACTATCTACGGCCTGGCCAGCGGCAGCGGGGAACCCTTTTCCCTGGCCCACGTAGCCGAATTGTTTATCCACGAGGTGGCCGGCGGCCTCCTGCTGGGGCTCGCCCTGGGCTGGGTAACCTACCGGATGATGCGCAGTATCGACGATTACTCCATCGAGGTGATAATAACGCTGGCGACGGTGATGACGGGGATTGTCCTCTCCCAGTACCTGCATGTCTCCGGCCCGCTGGCCATGGTAGCCGCCGGCTTGATGATCGGTGGGCCTCGGACGCGGAGCGCGGCCATGTCGGAGATTACCGAGACCTATGTAGACCGGTTCTGGGAGCTCCTGGATGTACTGCTCAACACGATCCTGTTTGTCCTGGTGGGTATGGAAATCCTGGTCCTGGACCTGGAAACCCCGTATGTCATCGCCGGGGTAATCATGATCCCAATAGCCCTGCTCTGCCGGCACATTTCCCTGTTCCTCCCGGTAAAGCTATTCGAAAAACGACTGGATTTTGTCCCCCACACGCATTTGGTGATGACCTGGGGCGGCCTGCGCGGGGCCATTTCGATAGCGCTGGCCCTGGGCCTGACCCAGGACATGCACCGCGACCTCTTCCTGGTGGTAACCTATATTGTGGTGATCTTCTCCATCATCGTACAAGGCCTGAGTGTGGAAACCCTGGTGGGCAGACTGCGCAAATGGTGGACTTGACATTCAGGAACCCGAGCCCCTGCATTTGACGCATACTGCTAATCCACTAGTGCCTGGTAGACCAGGTTGCGAAGGAGCGCGTGATCGGGTACGCGGGCAGTGGGCCGGACCTGGGTGAAATAGACTACGATCAGTTCCTCAGCCGGGTCTACCCAATACGTGGAATGGTACGCCCCGCCCCACCGGTAGGAACCTTCGGACCCATAGGTGCCGTGCCTCCCCATATCGGTGACCACTTCAAAGCCCAGGCCGAAACCCCTGCCAGCGCTGTACGCCACATTTTCACCCAGATGATTAACCGTCATCAGGTCGACGGTTCGGGGGGAAAGCAGTTGTTTGCCGTTATATGAGCCGCGGTTTTCCATCATCTGGAGAAAGCGATAATAATCTGCTGCCGTGGATACCAGGCCAGCACCGCCTGAAAAACTCTTTCGTGGCCCCTTCACATAATTACCCTGGGTATTCATGCCGGCACCGTCCGGGGCGCGTTTAAGACCCCCGCCTTCTTGTGGGTTGTAAACCGTCGCCAGGCGTCCGACCTTATCGGGAGGCACATAGAAAAACGTATCCTCCATCCCCAGGGGTTCAAAAACCCGCTCCCTCAGGAATACATCCAACGACTGCCCGGAGACCACCTCGATGACGGCCCCGAGGATATCCGTGCTGTATCCATAGACAGTTTTTTCGCCCGGGTGGGCGCTCATGGGCAGGGAAGCTATCCGACGGACCGTTTCCAGGATGGGCTCCTCCCGATCCGCGAAATACCAACCCAATATACCCGCTTCCTCCCACTTTTCCTGGGCCGGACCCCAGCCGTACCCGATCCCCGACGTATGCGTCAGCAGGTCGCGCAGGGTTATGGGTCGGCGGGCGGGCTCTTCCCGGTAACCGTCGTCGTCATTAATGGCAACAATTGTTTCAGCGAATTCTGGAATGTATTTGGACAAGGGGTCCTGGATCAGTAACCGGCCTTCTTCCTGCAGTAAGAGGATCCCCACACTGACAATTGCCTTTGTCTGCGATGCGATCCGGAACAGCGCATTTTCGGGCATGGGGGCGCCCGATTCCAAATCCCTGAGTCCAAAGGCCCGGTGGTAAGCTACCTGATCGCGACGAGCTACCAGGATCACGCCTCCCGGCAGTTCCCCCGCCGCTACATATTGGTCAAAAGCCCTATCGAGGCGTTCCAGGCGGTCTGTGGAAAAACCGAGGGCCTCCGGATCCGCTGTTTTTAAATCCTGGCTATGCAGTCCTGACAGGCTGACGATGCAAATGGTCAGGAACAGCAATGGACAACTCCGAAGGTCGCTGAAGAGGTCGCTGAAAAAGTCAAGTGTTTTCATCGGTTGGGTGGTTTGTTGGTTTGTATCGATTCCGAACAGTCTGGGAAGCGGTGGATTCCCCAAAAGGATCGGCCCGATAAGTTACCATAAAAATCCTATATTGAAAGGGGAGGAATCCCCTTCTTACAACCGTTAACACCAACACTATGCAAATCCCGGAAGGCAGACTGGCCTGGCTGATTGCGGTCTTTTTCGCCACGGTTTCAACAGCCCAAACCACAGACGCAACTACCTCGATCCCAGCATCCCCATTGACGGAATCCCGTAAGGCGATTTCTCCGCATCTTTCACTGGTATCCAACAGGAACCCGGACCTCCTCCATCGGTGGACGGCGCGCTGGATCTCGCATCCGGAGGATCCCGGGGATACCTTCGGCGTATTCCATTTCAAAAAGGAGATTGAGTTGGACGCCAAACCAGACACTTTTATCATTCATATATCGGCAGATAACCGGTACAAACTTTATATCAATGGTGCCTATGTCACATTTGGGCCCGCCCGGGGAGACCGGCTCAACTGGCGGTATGCGAGCCTGGACCTTGCCCCCTATCTCAAACCGGGCATCAATGTACTTGCGGCAACCGTCTGGAATTTTGCGGAGCATCGCCCGGTGGCACAGCACAGTTTTCGAACCGGGTTGATCGTCCAGGGGGACGGGGAGGCAGAGCGCGTGGCGGATTCGGACACCACCTGGTTGGTGGCGGCCTGCAAGGCCTTCAAGCCGCTCCCTGTCCAACTCAATGCCTACTACGTAGTAGGGCCCGGAGAATCTTTTGACGGATCGGCCCACCACTGGGATTGGCAGGATCCCGGATTCGGGCTGGGTTTTGTCCCCGCCCAGGAAGGGGAGGTCGGCCGACCCACCATGAGCCTTGAAAAATACGGGGGCATTGCCGGCCATGTCCTGATCCCCCGGACCATTCCCCTGATGGAAGAATCCCCCCAGGTATTCCAGGGAGTACGACGCAGTAACCCGGCCGGCCTGGTGGGGGAAGAATACAACGGGGCCCAGGCGCTGACCCTCCCCCCCGACACTACGGCCTCCTTCCTCCTCGACCAGGGCCACCTTACCACGGCCTACCCCGTGGTGCAGTATTCCGGGGGCAAAGGCAGCCGGATTTCCCTGACCTATGCGGAAAGCCTGTTCCTGCCAGACGGCTCCAAAGGCAACCGCAACCAGGTGGAAGGGAAAACGATTGTCGGAAATACCGATGTGATCCTGCCGGACGGGGGAACCGGCAGGGTCCATGAACCCCTTTGGTGGCGGACCTTCCGGTTTGTCGAAGTACAAATAACCACCGGTGCGGAACCCCTGGTCCTCGACCGGATCGACTCCCGGTTCACCGGCTACCCCTTTGAAGAACAGGCCGAATTCCATGTGGACCCGGGCTTTCAGGCCGATGCCGGATTCGGAACCGATACCTCCTTCCGCGCGGACGCGAAACTGCTGGGTGAAATCTGGGAGGTGGGCTGGCGCACCCAACGGCTTTGTGCAGGGGAAAATTATTTTGACTGTCCCTACTACGAACAATTGCAATACGCCGGGGACACCCGGATCCAGAGCCTGGTATCCACCTATGTGTCGGGGGACACCCGCTTGTTTAAAAATGCACTCCTGTCCTATCGTGATTCCAAAATGCCCTTTGGGCTCACCCAAAGCCGGTACCCCAGTTACGACCCCCAGTTGATCCCTACCTTTTCCCTGGTTTGGGTCGCCATGATCCACGATTACTGGATG
>CAXQQM010000263.1:0-8839 GCA_964226055.1 Robiginitalea sp.
TGGCACCGTACCTGAAACCCGGAAAGAATGTGTTGTCCGCGGAGGTATGGAATGAAGCGGAGCTTCGGCCAGTAGCTCAGTTTTCTTATAAAACAGCCTTGATCCTACAGCATGCCGATTCTTTGTATAAGGGGGTCAATACAAATTCGGGCTGGAAAGTTCGGGAAGATTTGAGTTATACCGCAAAACCCCAACAGGTTCGAGGCTATTACGCTGCCGGGGCAGGAGATGCGATCGATTTCAATAAAAAAATCCAAGGTTGGAAACGCGTTGATTTCGACGATTCATCCTGGGAGTCAGCCACTCCGGTGTTCGCAACGGAAGTTAGTGGCTTTGGTTTCCGGCAACGACCTGGCTGGAAACTCGTGCCAACCATTCTTCCATCGCTGGAACTCAGGGAGGAGCGTTTTGCCAATGTCCGGAAATCGGAAGGGGTTCGGGTACCTCCGGAATTCCCCACGTCGGCGACTCCTGTTCGGATTCCGGCGAATTCCTCGGCCAAAATCCTCCTGGACCAGGGCCACCTGACCAATGCCTACCCCACCCTGCGCTTCAGTGGTGGAGACGGGGCGCAAATTCTGATCACCTATGCGGAAGGGCTCTATGATGCGGAAGGCGCCAAGGGCAACCGGGATGTAATTAAAGGCAAGACGATTTCCGGCCGCAGGGACAGCCTGATTTCCGGGGGCATGGCCAACCAGGAATTTACCACCCTTACCTACCGGACCTTCCGCTATGTGGAGCTGGATATAAAGACTCGGGCCGAGCCTCTGGTCATCGAGGACATTTACGGCACATTTACCGGGTATCCGTTTGAAATGAAAGCCACCCTTCGCACAGACCGGTCGGAGTTGAAGGACATTATGGAGATCGGCTGGCGCACCGCCCGCCTCTGTGCGGTGGACACCTATATGGACTGCCCGTATTACGAAAGACTCCAATATGTTGGGGATACCCGGATCCAGCATTTTGTCTCCTATTACAACAGCGGTGACGAACGATTGGCAAAAAATGCCCTCAATCTTATTGATTACTCCCGTCAGCCGGATGGGTATACGCTCAGTCGGTATCCGGACCGGCAGAACCAGGTGATCCCGACTTATTCCCTCTGGTATGTTAGTATGTTGTACGACTACCTGATGTACGGATCCGATAAAGAATTTGTAGCGGACAAACTCATGGGGACCCGCCAGATCCTGAATTATTTTATTACCTACCTGGATTCTGATGGTTCTCTGAAAAACGTCCCGGGCTGGAACTATACGGATTGGGTACCCGAATGGCGCTTTGGGATGGCCCCGATGGCCGAGGATGGGTCCTCAGCGGCCCTGGACTTGCAAATGCTACACGCTCTCCAGGCCGGGATTTCCCTGGAGCAGGAAGCAGGGAATAAGGAGTTTGTTGCCCTGTATTCCGAGTTTGCAAAACAGCTTGCAGTCACCATCCGGGAGAAATACTGGGACGCCTCCAGTGGGCTATTTGCCGATACGCCGGCTAAGGACACTTTTTCCCAGCATGTTAATTCCCTGGCCATCCTGGCGGGGCTGGTAGACGCGCCGCAAATGCAGGCCATCGGGGAAGCCTTGCTCAACGACGATTCCCTGGCACCTGCGTCCATCTATTTTAAGTACTACCTGCACCTGGCACTGAAGGAGGCCGGTTATGGCGACAAATACCTGGACATGCTGGATATCTGGCGTAAAAACATGGAACTGGGGCTTACAACCTGGGGGGAGACCTCCCAGGTAGAAACCACCCGTTCGGATTGCCACGCCTGGGGGTCCAGCCCGAATATTGAATTCTTCAGGATCCTGTTGGGAATTGAGAGTGCCGCGCCGAACTTTAAACAGGTCCGCATTGCGCCCAACCTTGGGGATATCGATGAAATCGGTGGGGAGATGCCGCACCCCGAAGGCAGTATCTCGGTAGATTACAAACGGTCTGGCCAGGCCCTGGAAGCTACCGTTACGCTGCCGGCCGGCCTCACGGGGGAGTTTCACTGGAACGGGAAGGTGCGCGCCTTGCAAAGCGGACGGAACAACTTCAGTATTTAAAAAGCCGGTTAGCCTGCCTTGTGCAGGGTCGGGGCATGCACCCCGGAAATTGATAAGGAAAAAGGCCTGCGGGAAGCAGGCCTTTTATTGATTCTATCTATTTCTTTAATACCTTCTTTGTTTTATAGGTAATACGAATATTTATACGAGTTTGACCATGGGAAAAAACAGCATCTTTCATCGGTTGCGCAAGGGGGAAATTATCCCGATGGATGATCCGGATTATTCGGAGATCCGGGAGGCCGTCAACCAGACCCTGAAACTTACGGCCAGGCTCAATGTGGCGTCGGACGTCGACGAAATCCGGGAAATTCTCAGCCGGATCATCGGTAGCCCGGTAGATGCTTCCACAACCGTCTTTGCGCCTTTCCACACCAACATTGGCCGGAATATTGTGCTAGGGAAGCGGGTCTTTATCAACCATGCCTGCAGTTTCCTGGACCTGGGGGGAATCACCATCGAGGACGATGTGATGATTGGACCCCGGGTGAATATTACCTCGGAGAATCACCCGGTGGACATCCCTACCAGGAAATCGATGGTGCCCGCTGAGGTGATTATCCGGAACAATGCCTGGATCGGGGCAGGGGCTACCATCCTGCCGGGCGTTACCGTTGGCAGCAATTCCGTTGTCGCTGCAGGGGCACTGGTAAATAAGGACGTACCCCCGAATACCGTGGTGGCCGGGGTACCGGCCCGGGTGATTCGCGAAATGGGTAATTGAGCCCTTGTCCGCTTATTTCAAATGCTCGTTTAAAAATGCGATAACGCGTGACCGGATTTCCTCCACATCGTACATGGTTCCAAAATGCGGGGCGTCCGCCACGATGGTCAATTCGTTTTCCACGCCATGGATATCCAGCCAGGCACTGAATAGCTTGGACTGCTTGTTTGAGACGATGTTGTCCTTCTCCCCGTGAAAGATCAGAAAAGGCGGGTCCTCCGGGTCGATATACGTAATCGGGCTGGCCGCTTTTGCCAGGTCCGGACGAAGCAGGGGGGCAGCCCCGATAAGGATCCCCTCGGGCGACTTTTCATCCTCGTTCCCCGGCAGGAGTACCAGGTCGGTGGGTCCGTAGAAGTCCACCACGGCCTGATAGCGGAAAGGCCGGTAACTGCCAGCCACGTGGAGGCCTTCCACTTCATTGTTCTGGGAGGTCCCCATGAGCGCTGCCAGGTGGCCGCCTGCCGAGAATCCCATCAGGCCGATGTTGCTGGTATCCAGCCCATATTCGCCTGCATGGTCGTATAAGAAGCTCACCGCCTTGTTGCAATCCTGCAGGATCCCAGGGAAAATGGCATCCTGCGCAAAACGGTAATCGATGGAGGCAATCGCCATCCCATTGTCCAGCATCGCATTGATGGTATTGGGCATATAGCCCATATCCGAGTATTTGTCATTGGAAATCCACCCTCCACCATGTATAAAAACCACAAGGGGAACCGGTTTTTCGGCCTCACTTGGAATATAAAGGTCCAGTAAATGTTTCTGAAGGGTGTCATTGTGGTACGGGATATTGCCGTGGATGGTGGTGCCTTCAGGAAGGCGCTCCTGTATCTGGCCTGGTGAGGGGGGCTGGGCCATACCGGAAAAAAATGGCAGGACAAATAGTAATGTGAGGCACGAGGTGTATCTGGCTAGGGTTGAATTTTTCATCAGCGATTTATTTACCGTTTCTTTCGTTTTATTACATGGTATATCCCAAATGTAGTTGAACCTGGCAAGAAAACTATTCTGTACTGTTAAAGACTACTTTCCCGGGTTGAAATTACACCTACCGCTCCAACGTGTACGGAACAGTACGGAATGGATAATCCGGGTGGAATAGCTAATCTTGAATGAATACTAATCCCGGGAGTGGAATACGCCTCCTGCCCGGACAAACACCTGCCAAGAATGAAATTAAAAGCTTACCTCTTCTTGTTGCTCGCAATTTGCGGATTGCTGGGCAACGCACAAATTTCCGTGGAAAAAACCTGGGTGGAAAACCGGGTAAATCCCTCCGGGATCACAGACGAATCCCCCCGCCTGTCCTGGGCGATGGCCTCCGACAAACGAGGGGCATCCCAGGCGGCCTACCAGGTCCGTGTGGGTTTGGTAGCCCGTAAGGGAGATTCCCCAGATTGGGGCTTCTATGACTCCGGCAAGGTGGAATCCGGACAATCGGTCCATGTGGCCTATGCAGGGCCCGAACTGCAAAGCGGGCAACAATACGCCTGGCAGGTCCGCGTCTGGGACCAGGACGGCCGGCGCGGCCGTTGGAGCCCAACGGGTTACTGGCAGATGGGCCTGCTTCGGCCGGAAACCGAATTCAGGGCAGAATGGATCGGGCCGGGCTTTGCCGAGGATACCATCAACCGGCCCAGTCCGTACCTCCGCAAGGAGTTTACCCTGGACAAACCTGTCCGTAAAGCCACGGCTTACATTACGGCACATGGTATGTACGAGGCCCGGATCAACGGAAAGCGCGTAGGGGATGCCTACCTGACCCCGGGCTGGACCAGCTACGACACCCGCTTGCAATACCAGCAGTACGACGTCACTGACTTGCTGCAAAAGGGAAAAAATGCGGTAGGCGCCATACTGGGCAATGGCTGGTACCGGGATTACCTCGCCTGGGGCGACCGGCGCGACCACTACGGGGAGGATGTGGCACTTCTGATGCAGGTGGATATCACCTATGCGGACGGCACTACAGGCAGCATCCTGACCGACGGCACCTGGGTGAGCAGTACAGGCCCCATACGGAATTCTGAAATTTATGACGGGGAAACCTACGATTCCACCGAGGAGCTGGACGGCTGGGACCAGGCAGGCTATGCCGATGCCTCCTGGGAACCCGTACGGGTGGGGGACTATGCGAAAGATAACCTAATCGCCACTGAGAATGAACCGGTCCGCAAACATGAGACTTTCCGGCCCGCTGAAATCCTGACTACGCCGGAGGGCGATGTGGTGGTGGATTTCGGGCAGAACCTGGTGGGCTGGGTGCAGCTCCGTCTCGGGGGGAGTGCCGGGCAGGAAGTCATCCTGCAACATGCGGAAGTGCTGACCAAAGAAGGAAATTTCTATACGGACAACCTGCGGGATGCAGACCAGAAAGCCACCTATATCCTGGACGGCAGCCCGGAGCAGGTCCTGGAGCCTCATTTCACATTTTACGGTTTCCGGTACGTACGGGTTGAAGGCTTCACCCCGACACCCGATAACCTGACAGCCATCGCCCTGTATTCGGACATGGATCAAACCGGGCAGTTCAGCACCTCCAATGAGCTCCTCAACCAGTTGCAGCACAATATCCAGTGGGGGCAGCGAGGCAATTTCCTGGACGTGCCCACTGACTGCCCCCAACGGGACGAACGCCTGGGATGGACCGGGGACGCGCAGGCCTTCTTCCGTACCGCTGCCTACAATTTCAACGTAAACCCCTTCTTTTCCAAATGGTTGAAGGATGTGGCCGCGGACCAGCTGGACAACGGTTCCGTGCCTTTTGTGGTTCCGAATGTCCTGGGGGAAAATTCAGCAGGCAGCGCCGGGTGGGGCGATGTGGCTACCATCATCCCCTGGGAGAGTTACCTGCTCTACGGCGACCGGGAATTACTGGCTACCCAGTATCCCAGCATGAAGCAATGGGTGGAATACATCCGGTCCCAAAGCACGGAAAACCTCTGGAACAAGGGATTCCACTTTGGCGACTGGCTGTTTTACAGCCCGGATGACGACCGGGACGGCCGGGCTGCCATCACGGACAAATACCTGATTTCCCAGGTGTTTTACGCCTATTCCACCCAATTGCTGCTCAAGGCAGCCAGGGTATTGGGCAACCAGGAGGATATCCGGGAATACGAAGCCCTGTTGGATGACGTCATCCGTGCCTTCCGGAGGGAATACCTGACGCCATCGGGCCGGATGGTTTCGGGGACGCAGACCGCCTATGTCCTGGCACTGCAGTTCGACCTGCTCCCGGAAGATTTGCGCAAACAGGCGGCCGACCGCCTGGTGGAGAATATCCAGTCGTATGGATACCACCTGACGACCGGGTTTTTAGGGACCCCTTACCTGGCACACTTACTCAGCCGGTTTGGGCACACGGACATCGCCTACCGGCTGCTGATGCAAAAATCGTATCCCTCCTGGCTCTACCCCGTAACCCAGGGGGCCACAACCATCTGGGAACGATGGGACGGGATCAAACCCGACGGGACTTTCCAGACCCCGTCTATGAATTCCTACAACCACTATGCATATGGTGCCATCGGGGATTGGATGTACCAGCAAATCGGAGGGATACAGGCCCTTGCAGAAGGCCCGGGCTATAAGAAATTCCGCATCGCTGCCTCCCCCGGGGCGGGACTTACCCGGGCTGAGGCCAACCTGGACACCTATTACGGCACCATCCGCAGTGCCTGGGCTTTTGAAGGGGATACTTTTTCGCATCAGGTTCTGGTGCCTGTCAATACCACGGCAGAAATCGTGCTGCCTTATGGGGCCTATGACGCCATACGGGAGGGCGGCCGGCCCCTTGACCGCGCGGATGGACTCAGGCGCCTGGATGACCGGGACGGAAAAGTTCGCCTGGTACTCGCCCCGGGCACATATTCCTTCAGCGTCGCCGTAGAACGGAGCGCCCAGGAAGCCGGTGGTTTTGCGGGGACATACCGCTTTACCAGCGGGTTTTCCTATGAAATCGAGGTGGAATCCCTGGAGGGCGGAAACCTCCGCATGGTCACCTCGGAAAACTGTGCTGTCTACCGGCCGGACCCAACCGATCCGCTACTGTATATCGACACGGATGAGCCCTCCAACACGGTGCGGTTTGTGGCGAATGAAGCAGGCGAGATAGAAGGGTTGCAATTCAATTACGGCAGCCAGCGGTTTGAGGCCCAGAAATTATAGGCCATATGCCTCAAGCGGGTGACGGTCCAACCTGCCGGTACCGAGTAAACAAACATAAAAACAAAACAAACCGAAGTATGAAACCAATCAAACACATGTTGGCCGCGACAGCTGTCCTGGCATTCCTGGCAGCCTGCCAGCAGGACCCCCATGAGTATCAAGACCCAACACCGGATCCCGCCGAACTGCGTGCCGGCTTTGAAAACCCGCCGAATGAGGCCCGGCCCCGGGTCTGGTGGCACTGGATGAACGGAAATGTCACCCTTGAAGGTATCACGGCAGACCTGGAATGGATGGAGCGTACCGGGATTGGCGGGTTCCAGAATTTTGATGCAAACCTGTTTACGCCGGTTGTTGTAGACCAGAAGCTCGTATTTATGACGCCTCCGTGGAAGGAAGCTTTCAAACATGCCACAGACCTGGCCGTGGAAAAAGGCCTGGAAATGACCATTGCGGGTTCCCCGGGATGGAGCGTTACCGGCGGTCCCTGGGTGGAACCCCGGGACGGGATGAAAAAATATGTCTGGAGCGAGATGGTATTGGAAGGCGGGACCACCTATGATGGAAAACTTCCGGAACCCATAACAGCAACGGGGAGCTTTCAGAATGCCGCTGGTGAAGGCGGCATTGAGATGAGCGAAGGGCATATTGAATTACCGGAATTCTACGAAGATGCGGCTGTGGTTGCCTTCCGGGTTCCCGATGGTGAAGTTCCTATGGCCCGGTTGGCACCCCGGGTTTCCTCCAGCGGCGGACACTTTACCCTGGAAGCTCTGACCGACGGGGATGTACACACTGCGACGGAATTGCCGCCCGGGCAGGTGGGGGAAGAGGTTTGGATTCAGTACAGTTTTGACAGTCCGCAGACCTTCCGGAGTTATTCCGTGGTGGGGGCAAACCACAGCCAGCTGGAGCAGTTCAGGGGGAGCCCGCAGAACCGTAAACTGTACGTGAGCAACGATGGGGTCAATTTCCGGAAGGTTGTAGATATCCCCGGGACTTTGAACCCACAGACTTCAGGGAGTTTTCCCGAAACCTCGGCCCGGCACTGGCGTTTCGCCTATGAAACGCTACCACCTGCACCGGCAGGGGTGGGGGCGCTGTTCGGGGCGCCGGCACCCGCCAAACCCGATGGGGTCCCCGTAGCAGAATTCGTCCTGTACCAGGCCGACCGGATCGACCGTTTTGAGGACAAGGCAGGGTTCAGCGCCTGGAGTGAAGAAACGGAAACCTACCGGCAGGAAGCGGATGCGGCAATCCCAGCCGATGAGGTCATCGACCTGACCGACCAGGTCACCGAAGACGGGTTCCTCAACTGGGAGGTGCCGGATGGCAAGTGGAAGGTGGTCCGCCTGGGTTATTCGCTCACGGGCCGCCAGAATCACCCGGCCTCTCCGGAGGCAACGGGGCTTGAGGTCGACAAACTGGATGAAGAAGCTGTCCGCCGCTATATCAATCATTACCTGGACCTGTATGCGGATGCCACAGGCGGGCAACTGGGCGAGTCAGGCCTGGGGTATATCATCCTGGATAGTTATGAGGCGGGTCACATGAACTGGACCCACGATATGCCTGCCGAATTCGAGGCGCGCCGCGGCTACAGCATCAAACCCTGGATTCCCGTGCTGACAGGACGGGTGGTTCAAAGCCGGGAAGCCTCCGAAAAGTTCCTGTGGGATTTTCGCAAAACCATCGGGGAGATGATTGCTGATAATCATTACGACGCCATTGGCGAAGAATTGAAAAAACGCGGGATGGGACGCTATACGGAGAGCCACGAAGGCAACCGGATTTACCTGGCGGACGGTATGGACGTGAAGCGAAACGCAGATGTGCCCATGTCGGCGATGTGGACGCCCGGGAGCCTGGCCGGGGGCTCGGACGAAGA